>NZ_BBPW01000137.1:0-1746 GCF_001028545.1 Treponema endosymbiont of Eucomonympha sp.
CGGCAGACTGATAGAGTGGAAACCGCCGCAAAGCCCGCTCGGTAGCCCCGTGCACGGAGAAGCCGCCCGCAACTAATCCCGCTCGGCAGGCAACTGGGCGCGAATGCCCCCTCCGCCTATCTATACGCCCGCACCTGTGCTATACTCGTGCCGATGATACAGGCGCGGGAGAGGCGGACGTATGTTCGCCCACTCTTGCGCCGGGGAAGAGTAATACATTATGGAGGATATTGTGCAGGAGTTTAAATTTATCGCGGATATGAAAGCGTATCTTATCGAACAGTCAGGCGGAACTTCCGCTGCCGAACCTATCCAGTTGAAGCTGTCCGGCGTCGATTTGTCGTCAGTGAACGTGTATAAACTGTTTGCCGCTGTCAGCGAGGCGGGCAAATATGTCGCCTTCGACCTGAGCGCCTGTACCGGTCCGACCGTGTGGGAACGGTATAAGGACAAAGGTACGGACAGGGTCGTGTCGCTCGCGCTGCCAGATACGGTTACGGAAATAGCGATGGACGCGTTCGCTGCTACTTTTGCCTCGCTCAAAACGCTCAAGGCAAACGGCGCAGAGACGGTAGGCTGCTATGCGTTTTCTCGCTACCGCATGCTTGCCGAGATAGACCTGCCTCAGGCAACGAGCGTCGGAGACTATGCGTTCTCCGGCTGTACCGCGCTTACTAAAATAAAGCTGCCTCAGGTAACGAGCATTGGAGACGGCGCGTTTTGGGGCTGTACCGCGCTTGACAAAATAGACCTCCCGCAGACAACGAACGTCGGAGACGAAGCGTTTTGGGGCTGTACCGCGCTTGACAAAATAGACCTCCCGCAGACAACGAACGTCGGAGACGAAGCGTTTTGTGGCTGTACCGCGCTTGCCAAAGTAACCCTCCCGAAGGCGACAAATATCGGGGACAAAGCGTTCTATAACTGTACTGTGCTTGCCGAAGTAGACCTCCCAGAGGCAACGAACGTTGGAGACCGTGCGTTTTGTGGCTGTACTGCGCTTGCCAAAGTAACCCTTCCGAAAGCGACGAGTATCGGAGATTATGCATTTTCTAATTGTAACAAACTTGCCGAAGTAAACCTCCCAGAGGCAACAAACGTTGGAGCCCGTGCGTTTTGTTGTTGTTATGCGCTTGCCGAAATAAACCTGCCGCAAGCAACAAATATCGGGGACCAAGCGTTAGCTTGCTGCCATAGTCTTGAATCGCTCGTCTTGGGAACAGAGCCGCCGACGTTTGGTTCAGAGGTGTTTTATGACGCTGGTAAGGACACCGAGTCGGGGTTCACCATCTTCGTGCCGGACAAAGCGGCAAAAGAGCGTCTGAAAGCCGAAATAAACAATCCATACAGCAATTGGCTTGCCGCAACTGGCAATGCCAAGTTTAAGGGCGTGGAGGTTCGGTCGTAATAGCAGGGCGGGTATACGGAACGGGACGCAAGACGGCGCGGGAGAAATCGCCGCGTACTAATGCCGTATATGCGCATGATAATGCCATATACTGATACGGGCGCGGGAGAGGCGGACGCGGGTTCGCCCACTCTTGCGCCGGGGAACGGCGCTATATAAGGAATAAACCATGAACGACAGCGAATGGAAGGTGTGGCTGCAGGAGAACAAACTCACGGAAGAGGACAACTACTACGCCGAAATATCGACCGCGGGCAAGACCGCCTATACGGAGGATATCGCGCGGGCAATAAAGGCGGCGGGCTCGGAGCTTCAGCTTGAGACGCTGGTGGACGTGC
>NZ_BBPW01000138.1:0-1745 GCF_001028545.1 Treponema endosymbiont of Eucomonympha sp.
AGTCGCAAGCACGGCCTTGCCGAGGACCGTCCGTTCCAGAAACACGTAAAGCAGGATCACGATCACGGCGGTGCCGCCGAGCACCCAGAAGCTCTGTGGCTGAACGGTCGCGCCCAGCACGTTGACCGGCGTGTCGCCGGAGATACTGGGCAGCTTGTGAAACTGTTTGTCGAACAGGATTTGCGCCGCGCCGCGCAGCAGGATCGACGCGCCGATGGTGATGATGATCAGCGTGACCGGCGAGGCATCGCGCGCCGGCTCGATAGCGAGCCAATAGAGCAGAAGGCCGACGACGATGGAAACGATCACTGCAAGCAGCGCGGCAAGCGGAAGGGGAACCCCGGCGGCAGTAGCAAAGACCGTCACCATCCCGCCCAGCATGACGAACTCGCCCTGGGCAAAATTGACGACGTCGGAGGCGTTGTAGACCAGCGTGAAGCCGAGAGCGACCAGAGCGTAGACCGCGCCCACGGTCAGTCCGGAAATGAGAAACTGGACAAACTCCGGCATACCGGCTCCACGAGCAATGATGGCAGCCGATGGCTGCCGTTCCCGGCGAAAACGAATAAATTCAGACAGAGAATAAGCTCCCGGATGGATCGACCGAAACGTCCGGGCGCGTCTGTATCGGCTTGCTTATGCGCCGGGCTTGATCAGGGTCCAGTCGCCGCCCTTGATTTCCAGCATACGGAACGCCGAGAGATCGAGGCCGAGATGATCCGTCGGCGTCATGTTGACGATGCCGCCGGTGCCGACGAAGCCCTTGGTCTTTTCGATTTCGTCCCGAACCTTCTTCGGATCGGTCGAGTTGGCGCGCTTCATGGCTTCGACCAGAATCATCAGGCCGTCATAGGCATGGCCGCCAAAGGTCGAGACCGGGCTCTTCGCGGTGTCCTCATAGGTTTTCTTGTAATCGACCACGACCTTCTTCTGCGGGTCGCTGTCAGGCAGCTTGTCACCGACCAGCAAGGCCGCCGCCGGCAAGCGGATGCCTTCAGCCGAAGCGCCTGCGAGTTCAATGAAGCTCTTCGAGGCCACACCATGGCTCTGATAAAGCGGCGTCGCGGTCATGCCGAGCTGTGCGTAGTTGCGGGTCACGATCGCAGGTCCCTGCCCGAAGCCAGGATTGACGATGGCCTGAACGCCGGGAGTGTTCTTGATCTTGGTGAGCTGGCCGGTCATGTCGCTGTCACGCGGACCGTAGCTTTCCTCGGTGATGATCTTGATGTCGTAGTTCGGTGCCACCTTGGTGCACTGCGCCTTCATCGACGCTCCGAAGCCGTCGGTTCCCGAGATCATCGCGATATTGGTGAGCTTGCGCTGCTTCAGGTTCTCGAAAATCTTCTCGCACGCCATTTTGTCGGTATGCGGCGTCTTGAAGACGTACTTGCGGACAGGCTCGATGATTTCGACCGCGCCGCCGAAGGAAATGAACGGAACCTGGGCTTCCTCGAACACCGGAATCATCGCCATGGTCGTGCCGGTGGTCGAACCACCCGCCATCGCGACGACCTTGTCGTCCTCGATCAGACGTGTGGCAAAGGTGCGCGCCTTGTTGGCATCGCCGCCGTCGTCATAAATGATCAGCTCGACCTTCTTGCCGTTGATGCCGCCTGCCGCGTTGATCTTCTCGACATACATCCGCAGTGTCTTGTCCTCGGGTTCTCCGAGAAACGACGCCGGGCCTGGCACAGAGAGGACGGAACCGATCTTTACGGTCTGCTGCGCATGCGCGGCACTACCGA
>NZ_BBPW01000139.1:0-1807 GCF_001028545.1 Treponema endosymbiont of Eucomonympha sp.
GCTTCGGTGCTGGTGCCATAAAAATAAACATTTTTACTGAATTGGTTTTTATATCGCTGTTTATGGTGCGTTTCATGATTTGCCGTGACAAAATAAGGCAGCAGATACGGTATGCTTCTATCCCAAACATTCCGTATAAAAGGACTATAACTGCCGTACACGCATTTGCTGATAACAATCATTTCGTCGCATTTTGAAAACAACTGACCGATATTTTCATAGCCGTCTTTAATCACACAGACGCCCGGTGTTTTTATCCAGCAGCCATAACAGCCGATACAATGGCGGATTTTTCCGCGAGACCCGATGACAGCGTTTTCCTGATTCAGAGCAGGCGCAATGTGCTTAAAATCAGCGTCTGACAAATCATGCATAATCAATTTCATGTTCACGCACCTTATTTTTCACAAAATACCGTGTGCTTTTATCTTTGTCAACATATATTTGGGGTATACCGCCGCAGACGGCGGAGGGCGAGTCAACCTGCCGTGCAGGTTTTAATGTGGCGCGGTCGTTTCAGGCGAGCGTTTATGCATGAAGCGGCATGCAGCGCTATAGCCGATTATATCATATTTTTATCACGGTATAATCCCGTTTATGATTTCGCCCCACGGTCCCCGTTCCCCTTTTGTGTTTTTCCAGCACAGACAAAATACGCTTTTTGCCCGCGCTGCTTTTCGGAAAAGACGCACGTGTGCGGCGTTGTCGTCGCAAAGGCGGACGCCGCAAGCTCTTCCACCGAGGTCGACGGCTCGGCACGAATGCCCCAGCGGATTTCAGCGTCGAGAACGCCCTGCGGCTTTCCGCGCGTTTTTCTGCCGGCATCCTTAAAGCGGACGGTCAGCCGACGGATAACCGAGCTGTCGATTTCCGCTTCAGGATAGGTTTCGGGCGGAGGCACCGGGGTGCGGGTTTTCTTGCGCAGCGGCAAGCACATGTTTCCCCGGTCCGCGTCGGCTACGACGGGATTATAGGCAAGGCGCGCCTTTACAAAGAGGCGAAGCGCCGCCCCGAACGCATTCCTCGCCGTGTTTTTTCAAAAACGTCAACTTTCCCGTGGTTCGGGTCGGCGGCAGCGGCGAATTTTGCCCGATAGTCGGCGAGCAGTGTCTGAACGGGCGCCAAATCCGCCGGTTCGAGCTTAAAATCCGCCAAATGCCCCGCCACATAGTCAACGAGGGCGGTCGCCCAGTCCAGAAACGCCGTTTCCGCGCGCGGTATATAGTCTATATTTGCTCCTTTTTATGCGGGCGGCTGCCCGTATGCGGCGGGCGAAGCGCGTCGGCGGCGCGCCCGCGCTCCCTTGGGGCTGTGCCCCGCCGTGTTCGCAGCCAGCATAGCACGTTTCAGCGCGTTCCGCCAGATGTCCGTTTCATGAGACAGAGCTCTTGCGCCATGAAACCGGGCTTTAATTTTATGGAACGAGGGTTTGGCGTTATGGAACGAAACGCTTGCGCCGTGAAACGAGCCTTTAATTTCATGAAACCAAGCGCTAATTCCTAGAAACGAGAGCTTTGCGCTATGGAACGGGGCGCGAATGCCGAGAGACCGCGCGTTGATTCCGCGAACAGAAACCGCGGAGGAACGGAGGCGGACGGTAAGAGGAGCCGCCGTTCCGCGCATGCGGTGTTCGTCGACGATTCCAAAACGGCACCCGCGCCGCGTGTCTGCGTTGCCGCCTCCCGCGAAATACGCCCGCTTCCCCGGGGTTTTAAACGCGGCTATGAAGCCCCGCGGCAAGAGATCGGAAGCGCGTCGTGTGGGGCACGTGTGTGGATATCGGTGGTCGCCGTATCACTAATAAACA
>NZ_BBPW01000140.1:0-1682 GCF_001028545.1 Treponema endosymbiont of Eucomonympha sp.
CCGGCCCTTGCCCTCCCGAGTGCAGCCTCGAGCCGACCATTGGGGGCACCATGTTCCACAAAAGCGCGTTGGCGCGTATCTCAAAAACTAACTTGTTGCCGTCGGGGTAGAACACCGCGTGCTCAATATAGCGGCTTTTTGAGCGGGAAAGGTCTCCGGCGGCGGTAAACGTCGTAAAGTCAAGTTCTCCCTGTAAACACGCCGACATGCTGTTCAGCACCGCAAGGCTGGGATAGCGGCGAATCGCCCACACATAAGGCGCTTCATAGGCAAACGGCGTTGCCCCACAGCAGATAACGTAGCGGTATGTGCGGCTCACGGCGTCAAAACGGGCATGAAAGCCGTCCGCGAACTCTTTGGCGGCATGAATGCGGATATCGCGCGGCAGCAGGTTGTTTAACGCGGACACATAGTTTGCGACCGGAATGCTGTCTATAGGCGAATGGAAATTCGCTACCTGCCCCGCCGCATGAACGCCCGAATCTGTTCTGCCGGAACCGGCGAGCGGCACGGCGGTTTTGTGCACTGTTTCGAGCGCCGCAAGCGGAATGGATGTGTCTGGTGGGGAAACGGTAAAAAGCCGTGCAAACGACCGTGTGCGGGACGGGTTTGAACGGGAAGCGTTCCTGCGCGAAGTGCACAGAATACCCTGTTTATGTGCTGTGCGGGAAACTGACGCGTTCTCACAGTGTGCCTCCGCTTCGATAAGCGAAGCGTTTCCGTTATGAAAACTGCGTATCTGCCGTCTGCGGTGATTTTCGATATGGACGGCGTGTTAATAGACAGCCAGCCGCTTCACTGCGAAAGCGACAGCCTGTTGCTCAAATCACTCGGCATAGACCCCGCGTCGGTCGATTTCTACCCGTTTTTCGGCATGTCGAACCCTGAAATTTGGGCGCTGCTCAGCGCAAAATATGCGCTGTCCGTACCGCTCGGCGAAATCCTTCGGCAAAACGTCGCGCTCAAACTGAAGCTGCTTTCAGAGCGGGATTTCAGCCCGATTGCAGGCATTCCTGACTTGCTGGCGCTGCTCAAACGCGAGCATATCCTACTGGCGGTAGCGTCCTCGTCCTCGCCGCCTTTTATCGAAGCGGTGCTGGATAAAATCGGCATTGCGGCGTTTTTTGATTCGGTTGTCTCGGGCGAGTCGGTTGCGAAAAGCAAGCCTGAGCCGGACGTTTTTCTGAAGGCGGCGGAGCTTTTGGGCGTGCTTCCCCAATGCTGCGTTGTCGTGGAAGATTCGGGAAACGGCGTTATCGCCGCTAAGCGTGCCGGAATGAAATGCGTCGCCTACAAAAACCCGTCGTCCCGCAATCAGGATATTTCGCAGGCGGATATGGCAATAAACTCATTCGCCGCGTTATCGGTTTCGCGCCTCCGCGAACTGTGGTGGGAATAACCGTGCATTACTACACGATCCGCGCGGGATTTCACCTGACGCCCGCAAAATGTACCTGCCACAAAAACAGCCCCTGCGGAGGCGCGGTTGGACCGGCTCGGAAGCGGTCTTTTGCTTCAAGCGCCGCCTGAAAAAACGCCGCGTCCCGCCCTTCGCCTTCCGCGTGCAGCATCGAGCCGACCAGTGAGCGCACCATTTTCCACAAAAACGCGTTGGCGCGTATCTCAAAAACTAACTTGTTGCCGTCGGGGTAGAACACCGCGTGCTCAATATAGCGGCTTTT
>NZ_BBPW01000141.1:0-1724 GCF_001028545.1 Treponema endosymbiont of Eucomonympha sp.
CCGTTTTCTGTGATTTCACATAACTTGTTATTACATATTTATTCCCTTGTTTGCTTTTGTACTTGTAAAACGTCCGCCTGTCTAAAATTCATCATCTTGATAGATGCTTTGTAAATATCTATCCTGCTAGGTAGTGTGGATTGGAAGGTAGAGGAATAAACACCTGACATGAATGGCGGCGATTCGGGGCGGACGCTGATAATCAACCTGCCCGGCAGCCCCAAGGCGGTGCGGGAAAGCATTGGGTTTATCATCGGCGACCTGCGGCACGGTCTGGACATTCTGACCGGACGGGACGCGGACTGCGGGTAACGGTCGAGTTTGCCGCACACCGCAGGCTTGCGGCAAACTCTGCATACAGGTTGTGCTCCGAGCGGGTAACGCGGGTATGCGCAAGCCCGCGGGACGCTTGCAGGGTGCGCCGGGCATAAAAAAACGGGGAAGTCCGCGCGCCTCCCCGACTGAATATCCCGCCAAGAGGTGTTACTGTTTCCACCATTATTGACCGCTATCCGAATAATATGGAAAATCATCTTCCACAATAGAGTGGTAAGCAAATTGAATCCTATCCAACGCTACATAGATAAATAAAAGGGCTTCTTCAGGAATAGCATATTTCTTATCCAGAAGTCCTTTGTTCTCTTCTGTTTTAGTTTCTAAAACAGAAAACTTGTATTCCAATAATTTAGAATATGCTTTATCCCGCCAATACAAATAAGGGGAAACTAAAACAAGTGTTTTAACTCCTGCTTTGGTAGAAATATCTTTTATCAAAACACCGTCTAAAATAGGAACTTCACTATAATCCACATCCCAAGGACTAACCCATCTATTTACATCATAATTTTTATAATGAGAAGCTTCCCACGCATTTGGACGAACAAAACCAGAAGGAGCGTCCCCTAATCCAGGTTCGGTTTTTTCCTCGTTCTGACAACTAGTTAAAGAAAAACTGAAAACGAGAAAAACAAAAAGTCCTGCGCAAATTGAGTTTTTTCCTCCCAATGCCGCAAAGCCTTACCGGAACGCCCCTCTCTATGCTCCAAACGCTCCGATATGTGAAGCGCCTCTCGCCCGTCGTTGCCGCCCTGTCAGACGCCGCGCGCATTTTCTTTAGCACTCAGCAAATATTTTATGAATATATTTCTCGGCATTGTCATTGATACCGAGATACGAGTATTCTTCTCGTATCTTTTCTTCCCACTCGCCTTCAGTCAAAACGTTTCTTTTGTGTCTTTAATCCAGCCGTTGAGAAAATATATGTACAGCAGCGACGCTTTTATTTTGTTTTCAAGCAAGAAGTGTGCAAACGTCAGCCTGTTCGCAAGTTGATAATACGGCTCAAGCCAACTCTTGCTTGTGTGTATGCCAAATCGATTTCGCGTTGCTTCAAACGTGCTTTCAATAAATTTTCGACTGCCGTCTGAAGCGCCGCAAGAAGACTTTAGCTCTTTCAAGTGTGCTTTCGCCTCGACAAGAATCCATTCGTCTTCACGTTTTGAATACAGTACGGCGTCCCAATTAGGCGGGGTTCCCGTTTGCGGTCAATATGCCTTCCAGTTTTCGCCGATTTTTTTTCTTGCAAGGTAAGGGGCAAAAAATTAATTCCCTTATGTTCGAAGTCCTTTGGATAATCCCGCCACTGAAGGTCGCATTCTGCGTTAATACGAGTCTGCTGCGAGATAATGCGTTCCAATTCCTCCCGATGACGACCGAGAAAACGC
>NZ_BBPW01000142.1:0-1656 GCF_001028545.1 Treponema endosymbiont of Eucomonympha sp.
CAGACAAAGCCTGTAGGCGCCGCGAGTTTGCGGTAAGCGAAGCGGGGCAAACTCGGTAGCACGCCTACGGCGTGCGGCAAACTCTGTCGTTCGGCGGTAGCCGAACGCGCTTGCGCAGCACGCCCCTTCAAACGCCGCGCAAAAAATGCTATAGTCCCGCCGGAGAAACCGCAGGGGGAGGACGCCGAATGCCGCTGAATACCGCTCTCAAGAAAGTGCTCGTCATAGGTTCCGGACCGATAGTCATCGGGCGGGCTGCCGAATTCGACTACGCCGGGACGCAGGCCTGCAAGGCGCTCCGCGAGCAGGGCTTGCGCGTCGTGCTGGCGAACTCGAACCCCGCGACGCTCATGACCGACAGCACTATGGCGGACGCGATTTATATAGAGCCGCTCATCCCCGAGACGATTAAGCGCATTATCGAAAAGGAGCGGCCGGACAGCCTGCTCTCGACGCTCGGCGGACAGACGGGGCTGACGCTGTCTATGCATCTTGCCAAAGAGGGCTTCCTCGACCGCTCCGGCGTCCGTCTGCTCGGCGCGCGCCCCGACACCATAGACCGGGCGGAAGACCGCCAGCTTTTCAAGGATACGATGCTCGCTATCGGCGAGCCGGTGATACCGTCGAAGGTGGTTACGGACGCGCCCGACGCGCTCGCCTTTGCCCGCGAAATAGGCTACCCTGTCATCGTGCGCCCCGCGTTTACGCTCGGCGGCACGGGCGGCGGCATTGCGGACGACGAACGCGCCCTCCGCGAGATTGCGGAGAACGGGCTGCGCCGCTCGCCGATTCGCCAGATCCTTGTGGAAAAAGGGATTTCGGGCTGG
Source organism: Treponema endosymbiont of Eucomonympha sp. (assembly GCF_001028545.1). Lineage (NCBI taxonomy): Bacteria > Pseudomonadati > Spirochaetota > Spirochaetia > Treponematales > Treponemataceae > Treponema > Treponema endosymbiont of Eucomonympha sp. Next base: position 828 of record NZ_BBPW01000142.1, read on the forward strand.
AAAGAAATAGAGTACGAAGTGATTCGGGACGGAGTCGGCAACGTGATAACCGTCTGCTCTATGGAAAACTTCGACCCCGTCGGCGTGCACACCGGCGACAGCATAGTGATAGCGCCCGCAGTAACGCTCTCGGACAAGGAATACCAGATGCTGCGCTCCTCGGCGCTCAATATCATCTCGGCGCTCAAGGTCGAGGGCGGCTGCAACGTGCAGTTCGCGCTCAAGCCCGATTCCTTCGAGTATGCGGTCATAGAGGTAAACCCGCGCGTGTCCCGTTCCTCGGCGCTCGCGTCGAAAGCGACCGGCTACCCTATTGCCAAAGTCGCCGCGCTGATTGCCGTGGGCTACCGCCTCGACGAGATTCCCAACGCGGTAACGCACAAGACGGCGGCGTGCTTCGAGCCGGTGCTGGATTACGTGGTGGTGAAGTTCCCCAAATGGCCCTTCGACAAGTTTGTGTACGCCAAGCGCACGCTCGGCACGCAGATGAAGGCGACCGGCGAAGTCATGGCTATCGGCACGAGCTTCGAGCAGGCGCTGATGAAGGCGGTGCGCGGCGCGGAGATTTCGGTAAACACGCTGAACCTGCCCGCCTTTGCCGCCGAAAGCGACGAGGCGGTCTTCCGCCGTGTGGGCGAATGCACCGACCAGCGGCTGTTCGCCATATTCCAAGCGCTGAAGCGCGGCATGACTATCGGGCAAATCCACGGCATAACCAAAATTGACCGCTGGTTCCTCGCCAAGCTCGCGCACCTTGCGGATATAGAGGCCCGCTTTGCCGCCCCCAAAGCCGGCGGCACCAGAGCGGAAGGGCGCCGCGGAGGGAAAC
>NZ_BBPW01000143.1:0-1683 GCF_001028545.1 Treponema endosymbiont of Eucomonympha sp.
CCTGTTGCATAATCGGCTTGGGGTACGTGTCGCGCGGGTCGCGGCTCGGCTTTTGCAGCTCGCCGATAATGTCGTCGACCGTCTGCCGCCCGATTCCGTATTTCTCCCTGAGCTGCTCTTTGAGCAACGCGGGCACGCCGTTTTTCTGCTGCACCAGCGGTAAGACTTCGCGGGCAGCGGCGTAGTTTTCGGGGTGCACCCACGTTTTATCCAGCGGGTCGGCGCTTTCGGGGATTTTGAGGAAGCCGGCGCACTGCTCGAAGGTCTTTTCGCCCATGCCGCCTACCTTTTTCAGGTCTTCACGGCTCGTTATGGCGCCGTTCTCGTTCCGGTAGGCGACGATTTTCTTCGCGAGGCCGGAGTTAATGCCCGACACGTAGCGCAGGAGCGAATGCGACGCCGTATTCAGGTTCACCCCGACGCGGTTCACCACGGAGCCGACCACCTCGTCGAGCATTTCGGACAGCTTCTTCTGGTTCACGTCGTGCTGATACAAGCCCACGCCGATAGACTTCGGGTCGATTTTTACCAGCTCGGCGAGCGGATCCTGCAGGCGTCGCCCAATAGATATCGCCCCGCGTATGGTCAGGTCGAGGTCGGGGAACTCCTCGCGGGCGGCGTCGCTTGCCGAATAGACGGACGCGCCGTCCTCGTCGACCACCGTGTATAAGACGCCGGGGAAATGCGCCGCAATGACGCGGGAGACGATTTCCTGCACTTCGCGCGTGCCGGTGCCGTTCCCCACGGCGACAAGCTGAATGCCGTAGTCCGCAACGGCTTTTTGTATGGCGGCTTCGGCTTCGGCGGGGCGCGTCTGCTGGTTGACGACAAAATAGCCCAGATACTTGCCGGTCTCGTCGAGCGCGGCGCATTTGGTGCCGGTGCGGATTCCCGGATCGACGCCCAGTACGCGGGTGCCCTTAATCGGCTGCTGCATGAGCAGGTTTTTCAGGTTTTCGCTGAATATGCCGATTCCGTGCTCGTCCGCTCCATCGGTCTGGTCGCTGCGGATTTCGCGCACCACCGCCGGAGACAAAAGGCGCGCCAAGCCGTCCGCGATAGCCTCGGCGTGGTACTTGTTGTTAATAGTGTAGCGTTTTTTGAGCAGGTCGATTGCGCCGTCAACGTCAACGTCAACGTCAACGTCGAGCGCGCCTTCCCGTTCCCCTCGGTTGACCGCGAGGACGCGGTGCGGCTTAATCTGGCTGAGCGGCTCGGCGTAATCCCAGTACATTTGGTACACCGACGTCTTCGCCGCCGATTCGCCGCCGATTCCCTTCGCCTTTATGGCGCTGGTCCGCATATAGAAGGCGCGCACGCAGGCGCGGTTTTCGGTGTCCTGTGCGCAGCGCTCGGCGAGGATATCCTGCGCCCCCTGAAGCGCGTCCGCCGCGCTGGCGACGGAAAGCTCCGGGCGCTCGGCGTCTTCACGCACGAACTCCGCCGCTTTCACTTCGATAGCCGCGTCGCCGAGTTCCAGCATTGCGTCGGCGAGCGGCTCAAGCCCTTTCTCGCCGGCTGTCATGCCGCGCGTTTTCTTTTTCCGCTTGAATGGCGCCCATAAATCCTCAAGCTCGGCGAGCGTCTTCGCGCCCATTACCGCGCCGTAGAGCGATTCAGTGAGCTTCCCCGCCGCGAATATGCCGCGGGCGATTTCGAGGCGGCGCGTTTCAAGGTTCGTGT
>NZ_BBPW01000144.1:0-1611 GCF_001028545.1 Treponema endosymbiont of Eucomonympha sp.
GGGTTCCTCCTGGACGCCGGCTTGGCGGTAGCGCACGAGAAACGAAAACTCGCCGAGAAATGGCGGTACGGGCAGGCGCTTTTGGAACTTTGCACCGTTCCGCCGCTGGGAGATTTTCTTGAAATCGAAATGCTTTCGCAGGCAGGAGACGACGCTGCCGTCGCCGGAGCAAGGCGGGAGCTTGAATCGCTGCTGGCGCGTTCGGGCGTTCCGCTGTCGGCGGTGGAAAGCCGATACTACAGCGAAATGCTGGGCATAGACCCGCCGCAACGCTGAACCCGCGGCATTCGGCTTACTCTATGATAATGGAAAACCGCTGCGGAAGGGATTCGACGCCGTTAATATCCGAAGCGCTTATGACCACAGTGCTTCGCCCCCGCGTGAGCATGATATTCCCCAGCAGCATCATAGTTTCTGATGTATACAAATCGGGCGCGGCATAGTATTTATTCCCCTTGACGGTCAGTGCGCCGTTCCGCTCGCTCATTATATCGTAGGAGAGGGTTTCTACGAGAGCGCCGTTTACCGTTACCTCGGTTTTATACGGGATATTATCCGGCTCCACTTCATGAAAAAGCGCATAATTGTCCGCCGGAAGCGTCAGCGCCGGCGGCTGTAGGGCGGTTTTTTCACCTTTTTTGTTTACCGCCGTTATCCCGCGAATACGGAGCGGCTTTTCGTTTCTGAAGAGCGGGAGAAGCGTGCGCGGGTTTATCGATTTGCCGTCTTTTGCGTCGAATGCCTGAAACTCAAGTCCCGCCGTTTCTTGCTGCCAGCTGGAAGCGCCCGACGCGCCGAGCATTTCGCCCTGTTCGATATGCGTTTTACCGTTTTCTATGGCGATTTCGCTCATGTTTCCGTAAGTCGCAATGAATCCGTCTCGGTGGTCAACGATGACCGCATTCCCGAGCGGCGAATGGAAAAACTCCGAATCCGCGTCCGGCGCACGGACGACCGCGAGTACCGTGCCCGAATCCGCCGATTTAATCCTCGCCGGGGACACGAAAATCAGCGCGGTCGAAAGCCGGTTTTCGCGCGAGGCGGCAAAACACAGCGAAAAATCGTTGGGCGACCGCACTGCTTGCGGCCAGTCACGCGCAGTCAGCGGCAAAGCCAGCGCAAAAAAGAGAGCGGAAAACCAGCGCGTTTTGCTCCGCGCTATGGCAACGGTTTGCTGTTTCATACTGTCCCTGAACTAACGTTCCGCGACGGCGATCTTCGACACAGTCGAGTCTGCGCCGACATACAGCGCGCCGCGCTCTTCCCCCGAATCGCCCGCGTCAGACGCCCGGATAAACGCATTCCGGGCGGCAAACGAGAACGAGCCGATAAACTGCCGGTACTCTTTAAATAGGAGCACGGTATACGCCTTGCCGTCGGGAGCGGCTTCATCTTTCGCAAGCAGGGCGACCAGCTTTTCGCTCGGTATTTCCTGCATTGAACGGACCGTCCCGCGTACCGGAGTGTACGCGGTTTTGCCCGTCGCGCGGTCGTGAACGGCGATTCCGCCCGCGTAGCAAAAGTATACGACACTGTTCGCCGCGTTGAATTTGACCAGCGCGCGTTCGTTCCCGCTCGCCGCAAGCTTTTCGCCGAAGACCTCATAGGTCA
>NZ_BBPW01000145.1:0-1588 GCF_001028545.1 Treponema endosymbiont of Eucomonympha sp.
GAATTTATCTATTACAGAAGTCCACCCATCATCATACATGATCTTATTTGCTTTAATAAGTTTATCTCTTCTCTCGCTTATTACATCAAGAGCAAATCCATCCAACCAGTATCTTATTGATGAATCATTTTCATAAATTTTCCTCGTTTAGATCAAGATATATAATGCCTGCGGCGTCTACTTTTATGCTTCATTCTTCTGCTAAAACGTTATTGTAATACAGTTCGTCAGGGCGCATATCTATTATTCCACACTCTTTCATAAATTTCAAACACTGTGAGGGGAGCGAGCTAACTGCGCCGCACAATCCGCGTGCCCCGCGGCAAGCGTGGTTTTCGCCGTTTTTTTACGCCCCGATGCGGCGCTTTTGCTATGCCTTCACCTCTATACCGCGAGTTCGCAAAGCAAACTCAGACATTTCCCGCAAGGGGAACGCGCCGCCCGCAAGGTCCCGCGAGTTACTCGCAAGGTCCTGCGAGCGACGCATAAAATTTTGTGAGCGACGCATAAAATTTTGTGAGCCACGCATAAAATTTTGCGAGCGGCGCATAAAATTTTGTGAGCGGCGCATAAAATTTTGTGAGTGACGCAAAAAATTTTGTGAGCCACGCATAAAATCCTGTGAGCCACGCATAAAATTTTATGAGCGGCGCAAAAACGCCGCCGCGGGGCGCGTCCGGCGCTGCCCGTATACCGTGTATCTCTATGTAATACAAAGATTTTGCCGCTATGCCTTGCCTGTACGCCGTCATAGGGAAAGCGGTTTTACCGCTTCCCCTATGAGACGAGAAAGGGAACGGGCTTTGCCCGCTCCCTTTCTCTCCATTTCGGCAGTCACTATACGCCTTTATCCACAGGCAAAGCCTTTATGCCGCGAGTTTGCGGTAAGCGAAGCGGCGCAAACTCGGTAAGCACGCCGAAGGCGTGCGACAGTTTTTTCAGAAAACTCCTGTCCTACCCGCGCGCTGCGCGACTTCCGCCGGACGCGGCGCAGTCCGGCACACGAGGCTGAGTCCCGCATTAAGGGTCGCGGGAACCGTCGCCAATAACTGCGGAAGCAAGCAGGATAATTCCGCAAACAAGCGCAGAGGCTCCGCAGATACGCGCAATCCTTGAATAAACCTGAACAAATGCGCCGGGGACGCTATGATAACCGACGGTTTGGTGCTATAGTAGGCGACAAATAGGGCGGCAGTGCGCGCGGTGCGCGGCTCGCGCAGGACACGCCGAATGGTTTTGCAGGAGAGGCTATAGAATATGAGCGACATATATGCGGCGGTCGAGGAAGCCGTTGAAGAAATCCGCCGGGGGAAACTGCTGATTGTAACGGACGACGAAAACCGCGAGAACGAGGGCGACTTCGTCATGGCGGCCGAAAAGGCGACGCCCGAAGCGGTGAACTTCGTCGCGCGGCACGGCAGGGGGCTGGTCTGTCAGGCGATAACCGAGGCGCGGGCGCGTGAACTGCGGCTGCCGCTCATGGTGAGCGAAAACACCGCCGTTCACGGCACGGCGTTCACCGTCAGCGTCGACGTCCTGAAGGGCGCGACCACGGGGATTTCCGCCTTTGACCGGGCGGCGACCATTC
>NZ_BBPW01000146.1:0-1583 GCF_001028545.1 Treponema endosymbiont of Eucomonympha sp.
GCAAACGGCGCGACGCTGGTGCCGCTTGAGTGCCGCTCGTACAATGCGGAGCAGGAAGTGCGCGTCGCGTCCCGTGCCCGCGAAAGCATAGATCTAGTCATCCCGAAGGCGGTGCAGGAAACTGTGCTTGAGCGGCTCGAAACGGAAGGGCTGTTTGAAAGCGAAGCCGCGGGCATACTCGGCGTCATCGACGTGCAAAAGGCGACGACCGACGCGGGACGCGCCCAAAAACCGTCGCTGTTCGGGAACTTCCATTTTCCAAGCCGCAAACGCTAACGACTCGGTACGGCGGACATTCCGCATAACCTATGCGCACGCGCGATTTGCTGAGAGATAGCGTTGCGGAACGACGAATTTCTCCGGCTTGAGCAAGGACTCGCCGGATTTGCAAGCATCGGCGGCGGGCGCGACGCGAAAATAAGGGTTATATGAACATAGGTCTTTTCAGCGACACGTATTGCCCGCAGGTAAACGGCGTGGTGACGGTGGTCAGAGCGCTTAAAACGGAGCTTGAAAAGCGCGGGCACCAGGTGTTCGTGTTTACGGTGAAGCACCCCGACGCGCCGGAGAAAGAAAAAGGCGTGTTCCGCTTCCAGTCGCTGCGGTTCCGGCACGAGCCGCAGCACCGAATCGGGGTGGTGCTTGGTCGGCAGGCGGTAAAGTGCGCGGAGCAGCTCAACTTGGACATACTCCATGCGCACACCGAATTCAGCCTGTCTCAGGCGGCGCGGGCGGTGAGCAAGGCGCTGAACATTCCGGTAGTCCACACGCTGCACACGTTTTACGAAGATTACATGGATTACGTCCCGTGGCTGCTCGAGCCGCTTTTCAGGCGGAACCTCCCCGCCGTGCTGCGCTATCTTTTGCGGAAACGGTGCTGCGTCGTTGCGCCGTCACAGAAAATCAAGCGCTACCTTGAAGATATCCGCTACCCGAATCCGGTGCACGTCGTGCCGAACGGCATAGACCTGTCGTATTTTTACGAACCGCCCGTCGACGCGCAGAAAGACGCCGCCGCCCTGCGCGAGCGGTACCGCCTGCCCGCTGTCAGCGACCTCGTTGTGTTCGTCGGGCGGCTCGGCACGGAAAAGAATATTCACACACTGCTGTTGAACTGCAAGGAACTGCACGCCCGCCGCCCGAACGCGCGCTTCCTTATTGCGGGCGACGGACCGGACCGACGGGAGCTTGAAACGTATGCCTACCTGCTGGGAATCAGCGAAGCGATCGTATTCACCGGATACCTCCGCTGGCCGGAAGAAATCAGGCAGGCATACGCCGCCTCCGACGTGTTTATGAGCGCGTCCCACAGCGAGGTGCACCCTATTACGTTCATCGAGGCAATGGCGTCGGGGCTTCCCGTCGTCGCGGCGGCGGACGCGAGCATTCAGGACATGGTGCTGAACGGCGAGAACGGCTGGACGGTCGAGGACGACAAGCTGCTGTGGGAGAAGGCGCTTGGAATCTTGCGAAACCCGGACGCGAAAGCGTCTATGCGCCGACGCTCGCGGGAGATTTCCCAGAACTATTCGGTAGACCGCTTCGTTACGTCGATGCTCGACATATACGAGGAATACCGCGTT
>NZ_BBPW01000147.1:0-1568 GCF_001028545.1 Treponema endosymbiont of Eucomonympha sp.
TTGTTAAGCTCGAGTTGTTAGTGTTATAACCTGAAAGTTAATTTATTCATAACCAATTGTTTTTACGACAGTTAATCGTTGCTCTCCTGTATCATATTCGTCGGCGTGCTAAACAGAAAACGGGTAGCAAAGGCCAATACGACGATGATCGCGACACAAGCCAACGTCCACTCTCCCATCTGAGAAAAGAATCGCTGGTAAGCTGCAATTGCCATACCGCTAATTTGCGACTCTGTCGTCTGCTGTGCCACGACGCCTGCCAGCCAGTTGGCGACCGCGCCTGTTGCCAGCATATAAATCCCGGTTAATACGCCAGACATTTTCAGACGCGTGATTTGCGCAATCGCCACCGGGTCAATAAAGAGTTCGGCAAAGCCCATTAGCGCCAGCCCGGATATCATCACGCCCATTGACGCTTGACCGTCAGCCGCTGCATGTCGGGCATCAAATGCCAACAACATAAAGCCACAAGCCATCAGCAGTAAGCCAAAGGCAAACTTCAGCCAGACGCGCAATGTTGAGTTGCCGCGGCTTTCTGGCGACGCCAGCCAGGCCAGTACAACCCCAGCGAGCATCACCGCAATTGCATTCACCGACTGGAATAGTGCTGTAGGTACTTCAATATTGAATGCCTGACGATTCACAAAGCGATCGATAAACAAGCTGATGGTACTGCCGCCCTGTTGTGCCAGTACCCAGAACAATGTCCCGACAAACATCAACAATACAATTTGCCAAAGAGCACGGCGATGTTCGGGGAATTTGATCATCATGCGGGCAATGATTTGTGCGGCAATGAGGCAAACGATCGCCAGCAAATATCCGGACCAGTCGTTCTCCAGCAGCAGAGTAAAAAATACTGGGGCTAAACAGAGCATCACCACTAACCAGCTTAAACAGCGTACCGCGGGCACCGATAATGTCACCCAGATCCCATTTTTTAAACTGATCGTTATAAACACCTTCTGGCAGGCTATCTCTTGCAACGTACAGTTGAATACGGCCACCGACATCCTGCAACGTTACAAAGGAGGCTTTCCCCATGATACGACGGGTCATCATTCGGCCAGCAACCGAGACTTCAATGTTTAAGGATTCCAGTTCCTGGTTATCCTTCGCATCAAACTCTTCGTGCAACTGGTCAGAGGTATGGTCGCGGCGAAAATCATTGGGAAACGCCACACCTTGCTGACGTAGTGCCGCCAGTTTTTCGCGGCGATTTCTCAGTTCATCGTTAAAATCAATAGCCTCATTGGCTCCCCGTGTTTCTTGTTCAGACATTTTGGTTCCTCTAAATCCAGCTTTCAATTTAGCGTAGATAAAGAGACAGATCGGTACACTGTATTATCTGCCTCGACTATTAGTAACTCAGTTTATCTTATCGAAACTAACGCTTACCTCAAGTTGATATCACTAATAAATAACCATCAAAATGGTTTAAATGACTTATTAATCTCGATTTGTTAGTGTTATAAACTGAAAGTTAATTTATTCATAACCAATTGTTTTTACGACAGTTAATCGTTGCTCTCCTGTATCATATTCGTCGGCGTGCTAAACAGAAAACG
>NZ_BBPW01000148.1:0-1559 GCF_001028545.1 Treponema endosymbiont of Eucomonympha sp.
ATATGCTTAAGGAAGCGGATATAACAGCCGTCATCCCTCCGGTTAAAAGCCGGAAAGAGCAGAGAGCGTACAGTCATGAACTGTATCGGGCGCGGCACGTCATTGAAAACGTCTTCCGTGCCCTCAAGCGCCGGCGGGGAATTGCTACGCGCTATGCAAAGCTCACCGCTTCCTTCATCGCCGCGATTATCGCCGTTACAGGATTAGGAGCCGCTCTCTATTCCTGCGGCAGCCCGGCAAGTTCTCCAAGCGGGGATATGGGCAAAGGAAATCCTGACCGTTACGCTGGCTCTTATTATAACCATGTTTGGCTGGAAGGACCGGCGGGCAAGACAGAATTTGACGAAAACAGCTTGTGGGGAGCTTATGAGTGGTATGATCTATTTCACGCTTTCAAAAAAGGTGACAAAAGCTTTACCTATAGTTTCACTGTTGCCTTTGGTTATGACAGTCAGGGCAGATACGAACGTCATCTGAAAGCAGCCGGCATACCTTACGCACACAGGGATAGGAACAACGGCGATACAATAATTATATCCATTCGGGGCAAGAGCATTGGATTTCTTACTTTTCTGGATGCTTGGACAGACTGGAAATAAAGCCGCTGCGGAACAGAACAGCGTTGCCCGGAAGGGCAACGACCGAATTTCTTGAGGGAACCCGGCACATAGGGTAGGCTGGTGAACGGCATAGACGCGCAAGAGCGGGGCAAAACGCCCCGCTCTTTTTTTATGCCCGAACGCGGCGCGTGCAGGTGTCTCATGCCCTCCCGCGCAGGTGTCTCGTGCCCGCCCTAGCAGGGGTCGGCTTCCCGCTTCTTTTACTAGTCGCTTGCCTCTATGCAGAGTTTTCCGTGCGCTTGCGGCGTGCGGCAAATTCGGTCGTTACCCGCAAGGGTAACGACGCGCCTATGCGAAACTGCGGAAATATGGTACAGTCGCCCCGTTATGAATACCGACCGGAAAAAACCTGAGCCGCCGGACATACTGCTGACGTGCGGCCTTGCAAGCGCCGCCGCGGGCGTGCTGCTTCTGGGAATCCTCTCCGGCGAGGCGTCGTCGGCGCGTATGCTCGCCGTGTCCGCCGCGCTTATCCTGTCGGGCAGCACCGCGCTGTACCGCGCGCTGACAAAGCGGCTCAGAAGGTGGTGCTTCTTCGCCGCGCTGTGCGCGTTTTTTGCCGGTTCCGTGCTGCTGCTGGCGAACGCCGGACTGCTGCCGTATTCGCCGGCAAAAATATGGCCGCTGGCGGTGCTGTTTTGCGGCGTGTCGCTGCTGGGCGCCGGCTTCTACCGGCGGAAGCGTCCCGGCGTTTCGACGCTGGTTCCCGCCGTGCTGCTCTTGGCGCTCGGCTTTTTTCTGCTGCTCTTTTCCTTCGGCGTCATATCCGAGCGCTTTCTGCCGTTCGCCTCCAAATGGTGGCCCGCCGCGCTCGTCCTGACCGGAACCGTGCTGGTCGTCCTGTTCTTTTGCCGCTCCCCGTTCGGCGCGTCTCCGGCAGCCGAAGACGACAACTCCGACGATTTTCAAGGCGAAACGCGGCAGGAAGGCTGAAAAACT
>NZ_BBPW01000149.1:0-1566 GCF_001028545.1 Treponema endosymbiont of Eucomonympha sp.
TTTTCCGCATTATTGTACTGATCGGGATAAGCCCAGTGGTCCGGGTCGGCAAAAACCGCCTTCCGCGCAACCAGATACGCGCCGTCCGAGCCTTCCAGCGGGTCCGTCTCCACCACCGCCGCGCCGAAATACCGCATCATAGCCTTCCGCTCGCGGCTGGCATTGGCGGGCACGTACAGCGTTACCGGAAACCCCGCAGCCGCGCCAAACATAGCGTAAGAAATGCCGCTGTTGCCGCTTGTCGCGTCAACAATGGTTTTGCCGCCGGTTAAGCGTCCCTGTTTAATGCCGCTCAGAATGAGCGCCTTTATCGCCCTATCTTTTACCGACCCGCTGGGATTAAGAAACTCCGCTTTTGCGAAAAGCGACACGCCGTTTAATCCCTGAGAGATTCTCCGCAGCGCGACAAGCGGCGTGTTTCCCACCAAATCAAAAACCGTCTGCACAAACACAGCCCCTGTTCACTTGACGGAGGGAACATATCACGCGTCGCTCTGTACTGTCAAGAGGTTCCGGCGCCGCGATTCCTCAGACGGCAAGTCGCCCGAAAAACAAGGCTGAAGCCTTCGGCGGCTTCCCGCGCTATCGGCACGTCCTCACCCACCCCCGCTATCTATATTCCCCGGTACGCGCTATGATGGCGGCAGTTTTAACGTACGCAGCGCTACAAAGGAAGAAACATGCTTGAGTACACGCTTGAGGACAATGAACTGACCAAAGCCGAGGGGGACACGCGGGCGCAGGTCGTCAACGTAAGGTCATACACGGCGGGCGATATTGCCGACCGAATCATGAAAATCGGGGCGGGGCTAACGCGGAGCGACGTCGCCTCCGTGCTGGAAGCCGCGAAGCAGGTAATCGCGGACATCATCGCCGACGGCGGGGCGGTGCATTTCGACCTGTTCAACGCCTTTCCCAGCATACAGGGGGTGTTCAGCGGCGCGGACGACAGCTTCGACCCCGCCAAGCACCGCATAAAGGCGAACCTGCACGCGGGCGCCGCGCTCCGCGAGGCGGTCGGCAAAATCAGGGTCAAGAAGGTCGCCGCCGTGCTCACGGGCACGGTGATAAGCTCCGTGACGGACATAAAGACGGGCAGCGTCAACGGCGCCCTGACGCCGGGCAAAGACGCGAAGCTCAGCGGCGTCAAGCTGAGAATCGCGGGCGAAGATGCCTCGGTCGACTTGTACTTCGTGCCCGCGAGCGGCGAGCCGGTCAAGGTCGACGCGAGCGAGCTTGTGGTGAACAATCCGGGCGAAATCATCGCGGTCATCCCCGATCTTGACGCGGGAACCTATCGGGCGCGGATAGTTACCCAGTATACCAGCGGCAAACTCCTCAAGACGCCGCACTCGTTCACCTACAACAAAAACCTCACCGTATCCTAGCGTGTTAGAGATGCTCTAACCTACGCGTTAGAGGTGCTCTAACCTATGCGTTAGAGATACTCTAACCTACAGTGCAGAGATACTCTAACCCATAGGTTAGAGTATCTCTGTATTACGGCGCCCGCCTGCTTTGCGTTTTACCGAAGGGCACAGCGCCGGGCATAAAAAGTGGCAGGGT
>NZ_BBPW01000150.1:0-1515 GCF_001028545.1 Treponema endosymbiont of Eucomonympha sp.
CCGACAGGGGTTGGATATACATTTGAAACACTTTTGGGAATAAAGGAAAACAACAACGCTTGCCCCGATATTGAAGAGGCGGAAATAAAGACGCACCGAATAAAAGGGAATAACCTGATTACGCTGTTCACCTTTAATAACAAAGCGTGGAAAACGCCGCCATTAGAGGCGGTAAAAAAATACGGAAGTTTAGACAAAGACGGCAGACAGGGCTTGTACTATACAATGTCGCTAAAACCAAACAGCGCGGGGCTTTTTCTGTATGCAGACGACGCGGAAATTTCCGTGAGGCATATTTCGGGAACGGTTATCGCGGCGTGGCAATTACAGGCATTGGCGGCACGTTTTTTGCAAAAGATACCGGCGCTTATTTTCGTTTCGGCTTTTACCGAAGAACGGGGCGGCATAGAGTATTTTCATTTCTGCCGGGCACAGTTACTGAAAGGGACGAGCGCTGAATTATTAGCCGACCAATTCAAAGCGGAGCATATAGTAGTCGATTTGCGCCTGCCCGACAAAGGAACTATGGCGCGGAATCACGGCACCGGATTCCGCGCATTTGAAGACAAACTCCCGCTACTTTTCAAAACGGCGGACGATTTATGAAATATCCGGTGGTACGGAACACAAAGTACGATTACGCGGGGCAGTCTTACGCGTCGGCATATCCAAACCTGCATAAATATCCGGCGACGATGCTGCCGCAAATCGGTGTCGATATTCTGAAAGAGTGCGGCATTTCCCAAGGCGCTTTGCTTGACCCGTATTGCGGCTCCGGTTCCTCCTTCATGTGCGGGCTGCAGTGCGGATTAAGCGAAATGCACGGATTTGATATTAACCCGCTGGCGGTGCTGATTTCAAAGGTAAAATTTACCCGTCTGCCGGCTGACGCGCTTCTGGAAACAAAGCGCGTTTTGTTTTGCGCCGCCGCAAAAAACAATCATTCCCCGAATGCGTTTGACACGGACACGGCATATCCCTGCGTATGTGGCGCGCCTATTCGCGGAGACCGGCGAAGAGCTTTGAATGGACGCGCCGTCTATTCGCACGGACGCACCATATATTTGAATGCAAGCGGCATCCGCTCAAATGTGCGGCGCACAGTTTTGCGTAAATGCAAGGCAGCGGCGGTTTTGGAAACATGCTATGCTGCCGGAGACGGCAATTTTCAGAACGGATTTTAATCCGAAAGGGGCGAATGCCATGACAGAAAGTTTTATTTCGGTTAAAGACACGGATTTTCTTGAAAAAATAATCCTCCTCGCCTATACCGCTCCCCGCGCTGCCGGGTGGGGCGTCAACGCGGAAAAACTGACAGCACTGCGAAGCTTGCTTGCGGCGTTTAAAACGGCTTACGACGCGGCGCACGTGCGCTTCGTGGAGAGACATGCCGCCCGAATTCGGGAACTGGAACAGCATACACAAGCGGTTTTGCCGCCGGCGGGATAAGGGAATATGGAAAACGCCGGGCGGACGCCGCAACAGGCGAGCCTGCCGGGGATATCCGTATGATAG
>NZ_BBPW01000151.1:0-1524 GCF_001028545.1 Treponema endosymbiont of Eucomonympha sp.
GTCCTGACCACGGACACGATAGAGCAGGCGGTGGAGCGGGCGGGGGCGAAAGCGGGCAACAAGGGCTGGGACGCGATGATGAGCGCTATGGAAATGGCGGATTTGTTCGCAAAGCTCGACGCAAAACCGGTGCGCAAACGGCGTCCGGCGGCGGCAGACCCGACTGACGCCAGTATCGGCTCGGCATAGAGTGTTCGGCGGAGCCGAACGCCCGAGTTTGCCGCAAGCCTACGGCTTGCTGCCGAGTTTCCTCAAGAAACTCGCTTGGCATAAAAGTGAGACATAAAGGCAGCGCCTTTTGGCAGACCGACAGGAACCCGTGTCAGGCGTGATGACATAGGCGTGTCACAAACCCCGACACGGCAGAGGCTGAAATCAGTGCGCCCGAACTGCGGACAAGCAGTGGGCGTTCCCTTATCAACTCCCTGACACTACGGCCGGGCTAATAGTACGGTGCAGAGAGGCTCAAGCCTATGCGTGAAAAGTAGTTTCACCTTTATGCCGAGTTCCCTCGCACCAAACGCCTCGTTTCATGCACACGTAGGGATCCCGAACCTGCCCACGTAGAGAGTCCACCTGCCCGTGTTTCATTGCAGATAAAAAAAGGCTCTTGCCTATAGGCAAGAGCCTTTAATGTCCCGCGAGTTTGCTTACGCAAACTCGGTAGCAACGCCTACGGCGTTGCGGCAGTTTCCTCAAGAAACTCGGGCGTTACCCTGTAAGGGTAACGCCCGAACACCGTGTACGTAGTGCGGCAGGCAAAGCGGAACGCGCAGACGGCGCAGTCTTCCCAGCCGGGAGTGCGCGAGAGCGAAAAATCCCCGCTCAACACCGCGCCCGCATAGCGTTCGGCTTGGGCGGCAAACTCGTCCATAATGCGGCGGTACGGAGAGCCGGGCGCGTCGTCGCGGAAAATCGCGCCCCGCTGCGGGCTTGCCTTGCCGGTCTCTGCGTTGCACAATTCGCCGAACAGCACCAGCGGCTTCGCCTCGCCGACGCTGAAAAACAGCGCCTCGTCCGCCGGAACGCCCGCATTCCGCTCATATAACAGCGCGTATGCCGGAAGCTGAAAGTTGCGGAGCGCGGCTTTGTCCGTCTGCACGCAGTCCGCGCGGGCGGGCAGTCTGTTCGTCTTGAAATCGATAATCACCGGTTCCGCGCCCGCCGCAGGATTCCGCAGCAGCACACAGTCGATTTGCCCGCGCAGCGAATACGGCTTGCCTTCCGGCACGTACTCGAAGTCCTGCTCGACCGCCGCGACGCGGAACCCCGCGCAAAACTTCAGCAGCCCCGCCACGCAGGACTCGAGGCGCGAGAGGAACGCGCCTTTTTGCGCCCGAAGCAGCCGCGCCGACACGGGGCTGAGCGGCTTCCGTCCGCCGTTCCGTAGCCGCGCGGAAAGCTCCGGCGCGTCTAGACTGGCAAGTGTCTCCCCGCAGGCGCGTTCCAGCAGTGCCGCGTACCCGTCCGGCAATTCTCCCTCCGCACACAGCGGCGAGAGGATTCCGGCGGAACCCGCGGCAG
>NZ_BBPW01000152.1:0-1488 GCF_001028545.1 Treponema endosymbiont of Eucomonympha sp.
CTTTCGCCCCTCGGCAATCCCGCTCGGTAGCCTCCTGCGCGGAAACCGCCGGCAAAGCCTTCTTGATAAACTCGGTAAATGCTTATTTGCCCTATGGCTCTCTATGCTTGCCTATATATAGAGTTCCCTCAAGGAACTCGGTCGTTCGGCTACCGCCGAACGCCTTATCCGCCCTATGGGGTTTCGCCTTTCGGCATATTGCTCGGTAGCCTTACTGGTGGCGGGGGCGGTCGGGGAAGCGCAGCACCTTGTCCTCAATAGACGGGCAGTAGCGCGGTCCCGCGCCGCTGATTCTGCCGGAATAGAGCGGCGAGCGGGCTATGTTTTCGCGGATAATGCGGTGGGTTTCGCCGTTCGTATAGACGAGGTGGCAGGGCACCATAGGGCGGGCGATTTCGGCGGCGCCGAACGAGAACGGCAGCGCCCGCTCATCGCCGACCTGCGCCTCGAAGCGCGAGAAGTCCGCCGATTTTTTGAGCACGCGGGGCGGGGTGCCGGTTTTGAGCCGACCGACCGGAAAGCCGAGCCGGACGAGCGCGGCGGAGAGGGCGGCGGCGCCCGGCTCGCCGAGCCTGCCGCCCGCTTCTTCATAGTCGCCGATAAAGATTTTGCCGCGGAGAAAGGTGCCGCAGGCCAGCACGGCGGCGCGGGTCGGGACGGTGCGCCCCCGCGCGGTAACGACGGCGGCAAGCTTTCTGCGCCCGCCGCCGGTTTCCTCGGTGAGCAGGTCGGCGGCGGCGTCCTGCAGCAGCGACAGGTTTTCCGCCCCCTCCAGCGTCTTTCGGGCAAGCTCGGCGTAGCGCAGCTTGTCGGCTTGGGCGCGGGGCGCCTGCACGGCTGGTCCCTTGCTGCGGTTGAGCAGGCGGAACTGAATCATCGCCGCGTCCGCGAGCCGCGCCATTTCGCCGCCGAGCGCGTCGATTTCGCGCACGATATTGCCTTTGGCGACGCCGCCGACGGAGGGGTTGCAGGACATTCGCCCGACAGCGTCGAGCGTCTGCGTGAGCAGCAGCGTCTTCAGCCCCATTCGGCTCCCAGCGAGCGCGGCTTCAATGCCCGCGTGCCCGCCGCCGACCACGACGATGTCAAAGCACTCGTAAAAACCAGCCATTGCGGGGAGCGTAGCAGATTCCGCGCGGCGTTTCTAGGCGCGTTGCCCGTGCGCGGCATAAGGGCAAAGCCCCATAAAAAGAACAGCCCCGCAAGTTAGATTGTAGCTGGGCTGCGCCGTGTTTATCTGAACGTTACGCCGAGCTTTATCGGGAACGACAGCGAGGTGCGTTCAAATTCGTGCCGCTGAAATATGGGGCGTCCTTCAGTCTGCTTCTTTGATAAACCGCTAGGTAGTGTGGACTGGAAGGTAGAGGAATAAACACCTGACATGAATAGCGGCGATGAAGGAAGCGGTGAGCTTCGCGTAGCGCGTAGCGATTCCGCGCCGGCGCTTGAGGGCACGGAAGACGTTTTCAATGACATGCCGTGCCTGAT
>NZ_BBPW01000153.1:0-1534 GCF_001028545.1 Treponema endosymbiont of Eucomonympha sp.
TGAGTCAGTTTACCGGCAACAGTTCCGCCGCATTCGGCGCCGGAAACGCATATTCTTTCAGCCTGACGCGCAACCCGCCCTGTTTCCATACTATATGGGCTTCTAAGCCGAATGCGCCCGGAAACACGTATCCGCTCAGGAGAAACCGCCGTTCCGCTCCGTCCCGGTCTCTCAGTTCCAGCGAAACGGAGCTTTCCCGTTTGATTCTGTATGTCCGCTTCTCGTTGCGGCGCAACTCCCCGATACGGACGAGCGCCGCGCCGTCGCCGTCTGTCAGGCGGACTTCGCTGAGCGCGAAGGGCGTTTTATTGACGATGCATACGGTGCCCGTCTTTTGCGGCACACCGCAGGCATAAACACCGCACGGCAGCGCCGACGCAAAAAACGCCAGCAACCGGATACGAAAACGTTTTGCCCTATAATTCGCCATAAGCGTTTGGCCGCGCGAGAGACGCTCGCCGCTTGTTGCGGACGTTCCGCAGCGCATACTACCGTGCTTATCGGTTTGCGAGAAGCCCTCGCTGGTTTTTGTGAGCGGCTCAGAAAGTTGTATGAGCCGCTCTAAAATGGGTGAGGGCATAAAAACCGGCGCGAAGCCGGTTTTTGCTTGTTATTTTGCCGCTTTGTCTTTTATCAGGTAGAAAACCTGTTCGCGCTTAGGACCGTAAACCCACCCATATTCCGGGAAAAAGCCAAGAATTCCTACGATAAGCCTTCCGACATAAAGTTCTTTTTCAAGGTACACCTGTTCTACCCGGTACCCGTTCGCCTTAACCCGTGCGCTGAATTCTTCCCAGTCCGCCGTGGATAAACTAACAGTTTCCCCTGGTTTTATTTCTTTCCCGTCTACGAATATGGTGTATTCCGGGATTTCCTCCAAAGATTCCCGGTCAACGACTCGGAATTTGACGGTTGTCATGCACGCCGAGACTAAAGCCGCTGCGCACGCGCAGGCAATTGCGGTTCTTTTCACGTTGTTCCTCCAATGAAACAGTTTTATTCCAGCGCTATGCGCCGCCGGAGTATTTAACCATAGGGAGAAAAACGTGTCAATCCCTGCCATGAACAGCGGCAGCAGCGCGCCCGTATTGCGCCTGTGCGCTTTCGCCCTCAGGCAGGGCTATCCCCTATACGCAGAGGCGAAAACCTCTATGTTTTACTTGTGTTGCCGCGGGTTTGCGATAAAAACGATAGTACGTTGAAGGCGCTATGCTGAGCCTCCTCTAGGCACACCTGTATGTCGAGTTTCCTCAAGAAACTCGAACGTTACCCGTAGGGTAACGCCGAGCACTATTGACTTTTTTGTTAGCCAATGGTAACATATGCCGATAAAGCGTATGAGATACGCGTGGAAACAGGGAGGCGAGCATATGCCGTTGACATTCGTAAAGCAGGGCGAATTCACCGTGATAAAGAAAATCGGCGGTCAGGACAGCGTCAGGCAGCACCTGGCGAATATGGGCTTCGTGGTCGGGGTCAACGTCAGGGTCGTCTCCGAGTTCGGCGGCAACATGATTGTGTGCGTCAAAGACTC
>NZ_BBPW01000154.1:0-1437 GCF_001028545.1 Treponema endosymbiont of Eucomonympha sp.
CGAATCGACGAACGACAGGAAGGGGTGAAAAAAGAGCACGGCAAGCACGGTGCCCGTAATGTTGAACAGGACGTGCACCAGCGCGGCGCGGCGCGCGTTCACTTTGGTGCCGACTGCGGCGAGCACCGCGTCTATCGTGGAGCCGACGTTGCAGCCGAGCACCATAGCCGCGGCAAACTCCCAGTCGAGCGGGCTGTTGCTCCCCATAGTCACGATAACGACGGTTATCGCGCTCGACGAATGGACGGCGACGGTGGCGAGCAGCCCTATGGCGATTCCTGCAAACAGGCTCAGCGCTCCCCGTCCGGCAAAAAACGCCAGAAATCCGCTTTGCGATTTGGATAGTTCCGGCAAGTCACTGGAAAGAAAATCCAGCCCAATAAATAACAGTCCGAACCCCATGAGCGCTTCGCCGACGGCTTCTTTATGCAACCGCTTGACGAAAGTCAGGAGGAAGCCGACTCCGAATACCGGCACGGCGAATACCGCCATCTCGAATTTCAATTTGAACAGCAGCACCAGCCACGCCGTAACCGTGGTGCCGATATTCGCTCCGAAAATCACCCCTATCGACTGCGTCAGCGTCAAAATCCCTGCGTTGACAAACGAAACAACCATGACCGTCGTCGCCCCCGACGATTGGATAATCATCGTAATGAGCAAGCCCGTCAGCGCCGCAAATATGCGGTTGCCCGTCATCATGCCGAGCAGGTTCCGGAGGCTCTGCCCCGCGCTTTTCTGAATGCCGTCGCTCATCATCTTCATGCCGTACAGCAGGAAAGCCACGCTGCCGACAAACTGCAACACGAAGGCGGTTACTTTCATGCCGCTACCGTACCAAAAGGCACGGCGTTATGCAAGGCGCGGCTGCTGCCAGAATCCGTCCGGCTGATAAACCGCGAGCAGGACACCGGCAATGAGGGCTTGCGGCAGTTCCTTGACGGAATTCGGCACTGAGGTTTTCTTATAGGTAAAGCGGATAGGCAAGGCATAACGAGCAAACTTCTGTGGCACATAGAGGTAAAACGCCAAAACCGGACGCGATCTGCAGCAGCGTTTATAATCCGCTCAGAGGCTTTTGCGGGTCGCCCGAACACTTTTATGAGCGATCCGGAAAGTTGTACGAACGGCGCGTTTGCCGCATTTTTACAAAAACGCCTCTTGACAGAACGTGGGACACGTTTTATATATGATAATATAACAAAACGCATTGGAAGCTTTTATAAACGCCGCGAAAAGACTTTTGATCGGCACGACTCTTGCCGCAGGCGGGTTGATTGCCTGTCGGCAAGAACTGGCGCAGGGCGCACAAGGCGAGGCAGTGGGCGATGCGGAACACTGCCGCAACTCTCGGCGTGTTTTCCGGCAAATATTGACGCATCGGTTGCGGTAAATCGCACGGATAACAGCGTTACCGTGTATATTACAAAATCAGGG
>NZ_BBPW01000155.1:0-1458 GCF_001028545.1 Treponema endosymbiont of Eucomonympha sp.
TTTCGTCCCCGTAAAACTCCATAAAGTTGAATCCGCCGAATGTCGCCGCGTACTGGTCCTGCTTGCCGCCCGCCAGCTTCAAATCTTCCCGCTCGACCCGGTATGCAAACGACGCGATATCGTACTCGCCGAGCGGCAGATTGAGCCACTCCACAAACGCCTTGATAATGGCGACCACCATTGTTGACGACGACCCAAGTCCCGACCCCGCCGGCGCGTCGGAATACGTCGTCATGGCGAATGAAAGCGGCTTTCCGCCGTTGTAGTCGGCGACAATCCGGTTATAGATTCCGGTATGCAAAGGCAGCGCGGGGGACACCGGCAGAACGCTCGCCGCCTCATAGGTTTCGGTTTTGTCAAAATCTGCAGCATTAAACACAACTTTGCCGCCCCCGCACGATTCGGCAGGAGCGCCTGATTTCGGCAAATCGGCTGGCTCCAGAATGCAATACGCATACATATCGACTGTAGCGTTGAGCACATAGCCGCCGTATGTGTCGTAATACGCGGCAATATCGGTACCGCCGCCGGCAAGTCCCAGCCTGAGCGGCGCTTTTGAACGAATCAGCACGTTTCTACCTCTTTTATCATATCGTATACGTGCCGAGCCGCTGTATCGTATGAATATTTTGCAAGAATCGCGTCCGGCGGCTCGACCGGCTGCTGCAAAAGTTCGTCAAGGTCGACACCGATATCAAACGGGTCGATATAATGCGCCGTGTTTCCGTAGATTTCGGGCAGGCTTGCCGCCTTTGCCACGATGATTTTTGCCCCGCACGAAAGCGCCTCAAGCGGCGTAAGCCCGAATCCCTCATAGTAAGAGGGCAGAAGGAACGCCTTGCATTTTTCCATAAGCGCCTTGACTTTCGCGTCGTCAATATAACCCAAAAGCACGATATTTGATAGCGCAGACGCATCGGCAAGCTCCGTCTCCTGCACCGTAGGAAGACTTTCGCCCGAAAGCGCAAAAAGCGCGTCGGGGTGTTTTGCGGCATATGTGATAATCCACTTGCTGTTTTTCCGCTTTGAAAGGCTTCCGAGCGAAAAATAAAAAGGCTTTGAAAGCGCCGGAAAGCGGTCAAACACGGAATAATCGGCGCGAACAGCCTTGAAATGATTCCAGCTGCTATAAATAACCGAAATACGGCAGGGGTTAATGCGATATGTTTCCGCGATTTGTTTTTTGCTGAAATGCGAGACCGTTACAATCCGTTTTGCTTTTCTCGCAATCAGCCGGTACTGCCATTTATTGTATAAACGGATGATTTTATCGCGCGTTGTTACGAAATCTTTGGGGAAAAACTCGCAGTAAATATCGTGCAAAAACACGATTCCCGGCGCAAAGGGTAAACAGGTGTTGCCGAATTCCAGAACCGTGTACTGCCTATGGGCAAGCAAAAACGATTGCAGCGTTATCATTTGCCACCACAGGTGTGATTTTATTTTTTTATAGTGAAT
>NZ_BBPW01000156.1:0-1422 GCF_001028545.1 Treponema endosymbiont of Eucomonympha sp.
CAATACTCCTGCAACAGAATATACCTATTTCTATGTGGGAAGTTGAATACACTGATGAATTTGAGACACGGTGGGGAACGCTTACTGACAAGGAACAGGCGTCTGTTGATTCAAGAGTAAAATTACTTCAAGATTTTGGAACAAATTTACCTTCCCCATATAGCAGTTCCGTTGAAAATTCAAGACACGGAAAAATGCGTGAATTGCGTATACAAAGAAAAGGACACGCATTGAGAACTTTTTATGCTTTTGATCCAAGGCGAATAGCCGTGTTGCTAATTGGCGGTGATAAAACAGGAAATGACAGGTTTTATGAAGAATTTATTCCTGTCGCGGATAAAATTTATGACCGTCATTTGGAAAAAATAAAAGAGGAGGAATAGATATGGCAAAAAGCTTTTCAATTTTACGAAATGCAATGAGCTCTTCTGCAAAAGCCGAAAGCGAAAAAATGTACCGGGAGGCATTAGCGTCTATATCAGTAAAAGAAACAAAAGACCTTGACGGCGATCATGCTGAGTGCTGGGAAAAACACAATGATAACACGGCGCGTTTTTCAGTCGACGAGGATAGCTTAATTGAAGCGTAAGACCGTCCCGCACCTCATTTACGCCGCTATGTACGCCTCTCCGCCTTGTTGTTCCGCCCTTCGGCAAACCCGCGTCCGGGCATAAAAAAGGCGGGGAAGCTCGCGCTCCTCCCCGCCGCTTGCGGCGCTGTCCCGCGCGCTCCGCCGTGCTGTCAGGCGGCTTTTCTGCGAAAGGCGGCGTCGGCGGTGTGCCCACACAGATACGCGCCCGGCTCAAGCGGATACGCGCCTCAATAAGGCAAATATGCGCCCAAACAGGGCGGATATGCGCCCGGGGCGCTAAAAATCCCGTCCCGCAGGCTGCAAATTATGACACAAAACTCATGTTTTCCGAGACAGAATTCATGTATTATGAGGCAAAAAACAAGAGTTTTACGCCAAAACTCTTGTTTTCTATAATAAAACTCATGTTTTTTGACACAAAACTCATGTTTTTCGCGGCATAATACATGTATTTTACGACAGAAATCATGTCTTCCGGGACAAAACTACTGTCTTTTGGAACGCCGCCGCCGCGCGGCGCTCCGCAGTTTTAAGGGCGCGCCCTATAGCCGTTTCCGCGCGCATTGTGTATATTATAGGTATCTCTCATACATAAAAGGAATAAGCGAATGGCGCAGAATCATAACTGGCTCCCCTTAAAACGGGACGGCATTCTGGCAATGGCGGAAGACTGGTCCGCCGTTCTGCTGGACAAAGGCAGCGCATGGGGCGTCGTTCCCCTGGAACTGGCGGCGTTCAACGCCGCCGTCGCGGCCGCGGCGGCCGCCCTGCAAGCCGCGCAGCAGGAGCGCAGCCCCACGGCGACCCAGACCTGCCGGGACGCGTTCAAC
>NZ_BBPW01000157.1:0-1435 GCF_001028545.1 Treponema endosymbiont of Eucomonympha sp.
GCCTTCAGTTCAGCGGGAGACACCCACGTGGAAAGCCAGCACAGGCGGAACACCGCTAAATCAACTTCGGCACGAGGGTTGAGCGAATAGCGTATGTCACGGTAGAGCGCAAGAAAAAGTGAAAGTGCCCGTTCTAGGCACGCGTCGTTCCACGTCTGAAGCACTGCGGGCGAAAATCGCTTCTTCGAGTATCCGAGTAGGGACTCTTTCGTTACGCCGCTTTTGATAAACAGCAGCGAGCGGAAGTAGCCTGCGGTGTTCGAGATGAACTGTTCGACAGACACACCGCCCAAAAATATGTCATCGAGGTATTCAAGCGCTTCGGCGCTGTTGCCCGCTGCGCATCTTTCGCAGAGACAATTGAGCTGTTCCGTGCTGACCAGCCCCAGTTTACCGCGGATTTTATCATAGGTGATATGCCCTTCGGAGAACGAGGCGACTTGGTCAAAAAGCGTATAGGCGTCGCGGATGCTGCCGGTCGATTCCCGCGCAACCCAGTACAAAGCTTCGTCATCGGCGGCAATGCCGATTTCGGCGGCGGCGGCGGACAGCAGGCTTTTTATCTGTTCCACGGCGACGAGTCGAAAGTGAAACTGCTGGCAGCGGCTTTTTATGGTCGCCGGTACTTTGTGCAGTTCGGTGGTGGCGAATATGAAGATGACGTAAGGAGGCGGCTCTTCAATCGTCTTGAGCAACGCATTGAATGCGTTCGTGGAGAGCATATGCACTTCATCGATAATGTAAATTTTGTAGCGTGAAGAATTGGGCGGAAACAGGATTTCATCTTTGATTTGGCGCACGTCGTTGACGCTCGTGTTCGACGCGCCGTCGATTTCAATAACGTCGAGCGACGCGCCCCGTGTGATTTCGGTGCAGGTGGTACAGACGCCGCACGGCGTCGCGGCGGGACCTTCCGCGCAGTTGAGCGCTTTGGCAAGTATTCGTGCCGACGACGTTTTGCCGCAGCCGCGCGGTCCAGAAAACAGATAGGCGTGGGCTATTTGACCCATTTGTATCGAATTGCGGAGCGTAAACGCGACAAACTCCTGTCCGGCAAGGTCTTCAAACCGTTGTGGGCGGCGGCGTGTCGCGGTTACTTCGTATTCCATACTGACAGTATACTACGAAACGGCAACCGTTGCAAGCAGAACAATGTCACTACGGACGGACCTTCCGCTGCTTTTACAAGGGTTACTGCCGCCGCGGTATCAGTAAAACCATTTTTTAAAACTGCGAAACATGTTAGGAAGTGTGGACTAGATAGAGGAAAGAGGTAAAATGGGAAGCATGAAAGAAAATGAAGGCATTCACCGGCACGATATAAGCGACGAGGCGCGAGAACGGATAAAAGAACTGCCCGGACAGGCAGGGAAACACAGAGGCGCTGCTCAGCGCGGCTGACGCGCACGGGCGCTCCGCGGAGAGACATGCCGCC
>NZ_BBPW01000158.1:0-1372 GCF_001028545.1 Treponema endosymbiont of Eucomonympha sp.
CGCTTGGATTGCTCGGCAGACAACTAGGCAGGAAACCGACGCCTGCAAAGAGAATAACCTTGACAAAATCCCCCATGCCGCGCTATGGTGCCGGGCTTTTATTGTATTATTATAATGAATAATCTTGACACCTCCCTCGTATTGCGCTATGGTATGTGTGTTGTTGTATCGACTTGGCAGTATGCGATATGGTTCCGCGCAAGGGCAGTTGACCGTATCCCGCAGAAGCGGCGGCGTTGCCCTCGGCGGGATTTACCGGCATTCAAGACAATGACAAGCAATAAGGAACGCGTACAAATATGAGAAACAGACACGCCATATCGTCCGCCGCGCGGGCAGTTTCGCTTGCCGTCGCGGTTGCCGCATTCGCCGCCCTCGCGGCGGGCTGTCCGCCGCGTCTTTTTACCTACGAAAAAGAATACGTCGTTTCCTTTGAATCCGGTTTGAAAGAGTTCGAACGGCGGGAGTTTCCCCTAGACAAAATCACCCTCTATACCTTCCCGTTATGCGAGTGGGAGAAGCCGGACTCTGTCTTCGGCGGGTGGGCGGAGGAGCTCGACGGTTCTACGGACGGCAGCGCCCGGTATCAGCCGGGCGAACACATTATGGTGGAGCGGAACATGCGTTTCGTCGCCGTGTGGGAGTTTGAACTTCGCATTTTCTACGACGGAGACGACTCGGACAAGGGAAGGGCGCCGGTCGACGAATTGGTGTATGTCGAATACGAACAGGCAACGGTGCAGGGCAACACGCGGAGCCTGCAAAAAACGGGCTACACTTTCTCCGGCTGGACGGGCGTTTCCCCGAGTAGCGGTTCCCTGCCGGACGACTCGTGGACGGTTTCCCCGTATCAACCGTATCGGGCGGACGTGGTATACCGAGAGGGCGACACGTTCCTCATAACCGGAAACGTTACGCTGTACCCTTACTGGGAGGAGGGAAGGTTTTGGCTTTCCTACGACAAAAACGGCGCGGATTCGGGGGGCACCCCGACCGACAGCGCGAAATACGGCGCCGGGGACTGGGCGGTCGCCGCGGACGCTCCGGAGGGCATGACGCGAGCGGGCTACGTCTTTAACGGCTGGAACACGAAGCCGGACGGCACGGGGAAACCCTATCGGGTGAACGCGTCTGTCCCGATAAACGCCGACACAGTCCTGTATGCGCAGTGGAAAAAGCTATACACATACACCCTCTCCTATGACAAAAACGGCGCGGATTCGGGGAACGCCCCGACCGACGGCACGAACTACGGCGCCGGGGACTGGGCGGTCGCCGCGGACGCTCCGGAGGGCATGACGCGAGCGGGTTACGTCTTTAACGGCTGGAACACGAAGCCGGGCGGGCCGGGGAAAGACTATCCGGGGAGCCG
>NZ_BBPW01000159.1:0-1360 GCF_001028545.1 Treponema endosymbiont of Eucomonympha sp.
ATTAGTGAAAGACGATATCGTTCAAACGATGAAATTTTTAACAAAGGTATATATTGGCGATGCACCATTGGATGATATTGACCATTTAGGAAACCGTCGCGTGCGTTCGGTCGGAGAACTAATGACCAATCAACTTAAAACTGCGTTCGCTCGGATAGAGCGAATCGCAAAGGAGCGCATGGGGTTAAAAGAAATCGAAACGGTAAAACCTCAAGATTTAATTTCGATTAAACCCGTCGTAACATTGGTAAAAGAATTTTTTGGGTCAAGCCAATTGTCGCAGTTCATGGATCAAGTGAACCCGCTTGCCGAACTGACGCATAAACGACGCTTGAACGCGCTCGGCCCGGGAGGGCTTTCTCGTGACCGTGCCGGCTTTGAAGTGCGTGATGTACATTATACTCATTATGGCAGAATGTGCCCGATTGAAACGCCGGAGGGTCCGAACATTGGACTTATTGTGTCGCTTGCAATTTATACGCGCGTGAACGAATACGGATTCCTTGAAACACCCTACCGCTGGATTGAAAACGGCAAGGCAACTGACCGTGTCGATTATCTTTCAGCAATAGAAGAAGATAAATACTATATCGGACAGGCGACTGTGGACGTGAATAGCGACGGTACCTTTTCGACAAACCAGATTTCTTGCCGTAGGCACGGTGATTACACGATACGGAATCCTAATGACATACAGTATATGGATGTATCGCCGAAGCAAATTATTTCTGTATCTGCCGCACTCGTGCCATTTTTGGAGCATGACGATGCAAATCGTGCGCTTATGGGGTCAAACATGCAACGACAAGCAGTACCTCTTTTGTTTCCAGAACCTCCTCGTGTGGGTACTGGCATGGAAGAGAAATGTGCCTACGATTCGGGCGTGCTTGTCAAGGCAAGACGCGGGGGTAAAGTCGTGCGAGTTACGTCGAATACCGTAGTAGTAAGTCCAGATAAAGTGGAAATGGGAGTATTTGATGAATATCCGCTCTTGAAATATCAACGGACAAACCAAGATACATGCTATCATCAGCGTCCAGTGGTTGGAGTGGGAGATTCGGTTGAAAAAGGCACACTACTTGCCGACGGTCCGGCAACATTTAACGGCGAACTTGCGCTTGGTCGAAATATCCTTGTCGGTTTTGTGCCATGGAATGGATATAACTACGAAGATGCCATTCTTATTTCACAGCGTGTGGTGAAAGAAGATATGTTTACTTCTGTCCATATCAAAGAGTTTATCACCGAAGTGCGTGAGACGAAACTTGGTCCCGAAAAAATCACCCGCGACATTCCAAATATAAATGAAAAAAATTTTGACAACCTTGATGAAAACGGTATTATCTGCATTGGGTCTCCA
>NZ_BBPW01000160.1:0-1325 GCF_001028545.1 Treponema endosymbiont of Eucomonympha sp.
GGATAGGCTCCGTCGGGAGCACCGGATATTCGACCGGACCGCATTTGCATTTTTCCGTATACAAAAACGGCAAACTGATAGACCCCCAGTCCGTGCTGAAACGCTGACGCGGGGCAAAACTGCCCGTTTGTGCCCAAACCCGGCAGATAGATAAAGTCTTTAGCGGCAAAACTGCCCTTTCCCTGCTCAGACGCAGGGGCGCTCGTTTATGCGCTTTGGTCATAGCTCGTCATGCCGTAAACTCTCGTCAAACTTACAAAAACCTCGCCTAACACGATTTGATTAGCCGCATTAAAGCCTCCGAGGTGGCTTAAGGAAGCGTCTATAAAAACAACGTCTCCCGCATAGTATCGCTTTTTTTTCCTCGTCTCTCTTGCGCTCAACTGATAGCCCGATTTTCTGCGCGCCGTCTAAAGCTTGGGCAATAATCGCCATAGCTCGCTCATAGCCGTTTACAAACAGCAATTCATCGTCATCCTCTATATAATGTGACACAGCTTAGGCAGTGTGGACTGGATACATGAGGAAAAGAGGTAAAACAGGAGACATAAAAAGAGATGAAGGCATTCACCGGCACGATATAAGCGGCGAGGCGCGGGAACGGATAAAAGAACTGCTGCCAGGGCAGGCAGGGAAGCACGGGAGAGCGGCGAAAGACAGCCGCCTGTTCATCAACGCGGCAGACGCGCACGGGCGCTCCGCGGAGAGACGTGCTGCCCGAATACGGGATACCGGCAAGCGGCGCTGTGACAAGCGGTACTGTCGCGGACTGTAATCAAGCGTCTCTCCTTATGGAGGATTTGGAAGCGGAAGCGTTTCTTGCGGACAAGGCGTATGACGCGAACGAACTGCTCGGCATGCTTAAGGAAGCGGATATAATAGCCGTCATCCCTCCGATTAAAAGCCGGAAAGAGCAAAGAGCGTACAATCATGAGCTGTATCGGGCACGGCACGTCATTGAAAATGTCTTCCGTGCCCTCAAGCGTTGGCGCGGAATCGCTACGCGCTACGCAAAGCTCACCGCTTCCTTCATCGCCGCCATTCATATCAGGCGCGTGTTCCTCTGCCTTCCAATCCACACTGCCTAGCAAGTCGTAGGCTTGCGGCAAACACGGACGTTCGGCTCCGCCGAACGCTTATGCCGAACCGATACTGGCGTCAGTCGGGTCTGCCGCCGACGGACGCCGTTTGCGCACCTGTTTTGCGTCGAGCTTTGCGAACAAATCCGCCATTTCCATAGCGCTCATCATCGCGTCCCAGCCCTTGTTGCCCGCTTTCGCCCCCGCCCGCTCCACCGCCTGCTCTATCGTGTCCGTGGTCAGGAC
>NZ_BBPW01000161.1:0-1324 GCF_001028545.1 Treponema endosymbiont of Eucomonympha sp.
CGATAGCGGATTATACCGAAGCGATAGAGCGAAAACCGGATGATGCGGCGGCATTTTTTAATAGAGGGAATGCATATCAGCAAAAAGGCGACCACGATAAAACGATAGCGGATTATACAAAAGCGACAGAGCTACAGCCGAATGAAGCGGAGGCATTTTACAATAGAGGCGTTGTGTATGGAAAGAAAGGCGAATATGACAACGCGATAACGGATTATGACGCAGCGGTACGGCTGAAGCCGGATTACGCGGAGGCGTTTCATAATCGAGGCAGTGCGTATCTTGCAAAGAAAGTTTACGACAACGCGATAGCGGATTTTGACGCAGCGATACGGATAGAGCCGGATTACGCGGCGGCGTTTTATAATCGAGGGAATGCGTATAATAATAAAGGCGATCATGACAAAGCGATAGCGGATTATACCAAAACGATAGAGCTAAAGCCGAATGACGCGGAGGCATTTTACAATAGAGGCGTTGTGTATGGAAAGAAAGGCGAATATGACAACGCGATAACGGATTTTGACGCAGCGATACGGCTGAAGCCGGATTACGCGGAAGCGTTTTACAATCGTGGTGTTGCGTATGGAAATAAGGGCGATTACGGCAAAGCAATAGCGGATTATACCGAAACGATACGGCTAAATCCGAATATTACGGAGGCGTTTTATAATCGGGGGAATGCGTATAGTGATACAGGCGACCACGGCAGAGCGATAGCGGACTTTACTGAAGCGACACGGCTACAGCCGGATTATGCGTCGGCGTTTCATAATCGGGGCGTTGCGTATAGTGATACAGGCGACCATGACAAAGCGATAGCGGATTTTGACGCAGCGATAGAGCTGAAGCCGGATTACGCGGAAGCGTTTCATAATCGCGGCTTTGTGTATGAACAAAAAGGCGACTATGGCAAAGCGATAGCGGATTATACCGAAGCGATACGGCTGAACCCGGATTATGCGGAGGCGTTTAATAATCGCGGCGGCGCGTATGAAAAGAAAGACGAGCACGACAAAGCGATAGCGGATTTTGGCGAAGCGATACGGTTGAAACCGAAAAATGCGAAGGCATTTAATAATCGGGGCGTTGCGTATGGGAATAAAGGCGACTACGACCGCGCGGCTACGGATTATACTCAGGCAATAAAGCTCGACCCGAATCTTGCACCTGCCTACAATAATCGCGGCCATCCCTATCTTAGCAAGAGCGATTATGGCAAAGCCATCGCGGATTTTGACGCAGCGATAGAGCTGAAGCCGGATTACGTGGAGGCGTTTCATAATCGGGGAAATGCATATTTTAGCAAAGGCGAATATGACAA
>NZ_BBPW01000162.1:0-1683 GCF_001028545.1 Treponema endosymbiont of Eucomonympha sp.
TGGAACAGCATACACAAGCGGTTTTGCCGCTGGCGGGACAAGGGAATATGGAGAATACTGGCGGACGCCGCAATAGGCGAGCCTGCCGGAGATATCTTTATGATAGATTCGACATATATCAAGGCACACGCAGACGCATGCGGGGCACAAGGCGGCAGTCAGGACATTAGCCGCACAAAAGGGGGCTGAACAGCAAATTACATTTGGCGGTTGACGAGTACGGGATACCGGCAAGCGGCATTGTGACAAGCGGTACTGTCGCGGATTGTAATCAAGCGCCTCTCCTTATGGAGGATTTGGAAGCGGAAGCGTTCCTTGCGGACAAGGCGTATGACACGAACGAGCTGCTCGATATGCTTAAAGAAGCGGATATAGCAGCAGTCATCCCTCCGGTTAAAAGCCGGAAAGAGCAAAGAGCGTACAGTCATGAACTGTATCGGGCGCGGCACGTCATTGAAAACGTCTTCCGCGCCCTCAAGCGCTGGCGGGGAATTGCTACGCGCTATGCAAAGCTCACCGCTTCCTTCATCGCCGCTATTCATGTCAGGTGTTTATTCCTCTACCTTCCAGTCCACACTACCTACGGCATATAGGCTTTCACCCTTCGGCAAGCTTTCTTGATAAACACGGTAGCCGCTTATCCGCCCTATGGCTTCTCCCCCCGCGCCCCGCCCGCCTCTATGCAGAGTTTGCCGCGCGCGTACGGCAAACTCGACCGTTACCCGTGCCCCGCGCGGGGAACATCTTATCCGTACTACGGCATATATTTCGCCCTCTAACAAAGCCCGCTCGGTAGCCCGGTAAATGCTTATCCGCCCTATGGCTTCTCCCCCGCTCCCCGCCCGCCTCTATGCAGAGTTTGCCGCGCTTGCGGCGGCAAACTCGACCGTTCCCCATGCGAAGCGCGGGGAACGCTTTACCCGTACTATGGGTTTTATATCGCCTGTCGGTTGGCTCGCTCGGTAGGCAACTACGTGGAAAACGCCAGTATATCGCTCGGTAGCCCCGGTAGGTGCTTACCCGTACTATGGCATATAGGCTTTCGCCTGTCGGCATATCGCTCGATAGCCCCGGTAAATGCTTATCCGTACTACGGCTTTATATCGCCTGTCGGTTGGCTTTCACGGCAGCTCCGGTAGCCGCTTACCCGTAGTACGGCATATTATAGGCTTTCGCCGCTCGGCAAGCCCGCTCGGTAGCCCCGGTAAATGCTTACCCGTATTACGGCTTTATTTCGCCTGCCAGCATATCGCTTGGCAGGCACGGTAGGTTCTTATCCGTAGTATGGCATATATTTCGCCCCTCGGTTGGCTTTCACGGCAGCGGAAAGTCCGTCATCTGCCCCAGCCCGTCCGCGTAAAAGACTTCCGCGGACATTTCGCCGAAACCGCCGCCGTAGCGGAATATGGACGTGTGCACCCGGCAAAAGCTGATTTCGGTAAAGCCCGCCGGGGTGTCGTTCCACTGGTGCACGTTGCTTGCGGTAAGATAGTGATCCTCGCCGCCGACGGCGCCGCCGTAATAGCCCACGTCTATCCGGTCGTCGTCGCTGACCAAATTGCCGGTATAGGTGATATGCGTGCCGGCGGCGTCGGGAGCGCCCCAGTCCTTCGGCCAGCCCATGACGGTCGCCCCCACGCGCCCCTTTGAATCCGCCCAGTAGAGCTGTCTATGAGGCGTGCT
>NZ_BBPW01000163.1:0-1323 GCF_001028545.1 Treponema endosymbiont of Eucomonympha sp.
ATTAAACTTACAGAAACATCATGTAAGTTTTGACGATGCGCAATATGTTTTTAGCGACATAAACCGCATAGAGCGCGTAGACAACAGCGAGGGCAACACATCCGGCGAGACGCGTTACCAGACTTTAGGCATGGTAGGGAAAACGCTTTTTGTAGTTTATACAGAGCGCGACCAAACGAAGCGGATAATCACCGCCCGTGTTGCTACCAAGAATGAACGGAGGACATACGATGGCTATTATCACGTCGACGATAAAGGCTGGACAAAAGCCACCTAAAGAAGTTTTGCAGCGGATAAAAGAGTCGGCAAAATACCCGATAAACCTTGACGACTGCCCCGAAGTATCACCGGAGGCACTCAAAGAATTTGCTTTTTTGGCAGCAGAGCGCAACCGCCGAAAAAAACGGCAGCCGGTAACAATACGGCTGGAGGCTGCCTGCATAGAAAAATACAAATCGCTTGGCAAAGGATATTCAAGCGTTATGGCGGATATTTTAAGACAAGCCGCCGATGACCCGAACCTGCTGCGCCGGTTATTGAAACGGACTTGACCGCGGAGGAACGGGCAACCATAGCCGAAGGGCGCAAAAGGGTACCGTGAGCACTCGGTGATTGTACGCAACAAAAAAAACCTCTTGACATGCTGATGTTTTTTGTGTATGCTACTATGCATGATTTGAAGCCAAAATTCGACAGTGATGGGCTATAAAATAGCGGACATTGCCGAGTAAGTAGCATTTCAGTTTTTTAACATAAAAATGTAGCCGACAGCGGTGTTGGGCAGTAGAAGTGGAGGACTGCTGATAACTACCGCCATTGGCAGGATAGACGCTGTCGTGTATGGCATCTATCCGGCGCAATTAGTCCGTTCGCAAGAACGCAGTGGGTGCTTGCGCCTCTAAAAATTACACACCATCCAATACGGGATAGGTGTGTGTTTTTCAGAAGGCAGTTGCAAACGGACTGCAAACCATAGCGATTCCTCGCCAGCGGTTCCAACGTGCATTTTGCGCCTCTTAAAATTACACACCACCCATACGGGACAGGTGTGTCTTTTTCAGGAGGTAGTTGCAAATGGACTTTGTAACCCCCAAAACAGACACGGCATTACCGCCGCTATTCTACTCTCTCAAACAAGTATCCCAGCTTTTGGGATGCAGCAAGGCAAATGTCTCTCGGCTGACAAAGCTGGGCAAACTGCCGTGCGTCCGCATAGGCGCGTACCCATACTATGCAAAAGCCTACATTGACGCGCTTGTCGCGCAGGCTATGGGCACCGCCGCAAGCGGGGAGGTAGCACAATGCTAACCCCCGCACAGAAAG
>NZ_BBPW01000164.1:0-1322 GCF_001028545.1 Treponema endosymbiont of Eucomonympha sp.
CTTGTCACAATGCCGCCTGCCGGCATCCCGTACTCGTCGACTACCAAGTGCAATTTGCTGTTTAGCCCCCTTTTGGGCGGCTGGCTTCGCGCTGGCACTGGCTATCGGCGGTTGCGATTTGCTGCAAAAAATCACGGACACGGTGGACGGGCTCGGCGGGGCGGGGAACACGCAGGAAGTCTACTACCCCGATTATACGGGCGCGGCGGGTGACACGGTGGTAAAAGACAACCCCGATGACACGGCGGTGTATAGAGACTTCTTCGTGGGTGAGGACGAAAGCAGCAAAAAGGAGGCGACCACGACGAGGCTACTGTTCAACATGTACGGCGTTGCAGGCTTGACGGCGGAGAACATTACGCTCATAGATACCGACGGCACCGGCATTCAGAAAGGCGCGCTGTCGGTTCTCGACGACGCCGCCCAATACTACAGGCTTGCGGTGAGCGGCATTGGCGGAAGGGGTTTCGTTACGGTGGAGGTAACACCACTGGCAGGGTATAAGTGGCGACCCGACGGAAACAGGAAGGCGGTGTTTATACGCGCGCCGAAGATATCGGCACGGTGCACGGGTGTTGGAGCGGACGGAATAGCGGGATGGAAAGCGACGAAGACTCTGGGGCTACATTTCAGCACGTACCAACCCGGTATACTTCTTTTTACGGCTTGACGGCGGAGGACATTACGCTCATAGATACCGACGGCACCGGCATTGTGAAAGGCTACCTGAAAGAAACAATCGGCGGCTATACGCTTGCGGTGTACGGCATAACAAAGCACGGCTTGGTCACGGTGAAGGTAGCAGCACCGGAAAGGTATTTCTTTGTGCAGGAGCAGGTGCGCACGGTACAGGTGGTGTACGGTATAGAATAGCCGTTTTCCCGCCTAAAACAGGGCACAGGATGCCATAAGCGGCGTTGACAAACGCTCGGTCGATTAAACCCACCACCCAGCCCAAACGGACGCTGCAAACGGCATCTATGCGCGTATGGAAGGCACAGCGCCGGTAAGTCGGTCAAGGTAAGTAAGGTAAAGAAACCTCTAGGTAGTGTGGACTGGATAAAGGGAAAGAGGTAAAATAGAAGCATGAAAAGACAAGAAGGCATTCACCGGCACGATATAAGCGACGCGGCGTGGGAACGGATAAAAGACCTGCTGCCCGGACAGGCAGGGAAACGCGGGGGAGTGGTGAAAGATAACCGTTTGTTTATCAACGCGGTAGCGCGGCAGACGCGCACGGGCGCTCCGTGGAGAGACATACCGCCAGAATTCGGGAACTGGAACAGCATACACAAGCGGTTTTGTCGCTGGCGGGACAAGGG
>NZ_BBPW01000165.1:0-1308 GCF_001028545.1 Treponema endosymbiont of Eucomonympha sp.
TTTTTTTCAAAGAATCCCATTTAACAAATATATGCAATTGATATCTCAAAGTTATTTTCGGGAATCCGTTCGAGGTATTCCCCGTTTTATAAGAGAAATAACAAACAAGACCACGATAGAACCGACCAATGAAACGATAAGTGATACGCTAACACGATTAACCGATGGAACGATATCATACGATCTAAAATACAGGTCTCGTATAAAACAAGAGTTGGAACGTATAGTAAAAGATAATAATGGTAATAGGGGAAATATACAGGCGGCAAAATATACTAATTTGTCAGATGATATACAGGAAAGATTTTCTCTGTTTATTAATACGCTCAAAGAACGTCATACGGAAATTGAAATACTGTTGATACCAATACATCCAATTATGTATGATAAGATATCGAATAATCAGGAATATCAGGGAGTGTTAAAAACAGAAGAGTATATAAAAAAATATGCCGAACAAAATAATATACCTCTCAAGGGTTCTTTCAACTCTGCGCCATTTTTATTGGAAACAATGGATTTTTATGATGCTTTTCATCAAAAGAAAGAAGGTCTTGAGAAAGTATTGCGTAATTAGGACGTATATTATCCATTACTCACCAAAACACACCACTCCGCCTCTGCGGCAGGTTCATCCCCCACATAAGCCTTCCACACCTCGTCTTACGCAAAACCCCAAGTTGACGGTTAGTCTCTTTGTAGGGGCGTAGGCACGTGATGAAACACAAAAGGCGGAGAGAAAGCTCTGCCTTTGTGTGCGAAGACCGATGCGTCTGTCTTCGGTTTTTGCCGAACGCTTGCGTGTTCAGGTGGCTCCCGCGTTTAGCCCGCTCGACGGTTCATACAGGAATATCATGACTTATTCAAAACCAACAGTATCTGCCGCACGCGTCCTGTCCTGCGAAAGCGTCTTTCCAAACGTCTTCCGGCTGGCGCTCCGCTTCGCCGACAACGGCGCGGAGGTAGCGGTTCCGGGGCAGTTCTATATGCTGAAGGCGGCGGCGTCCGATGTGCTGCTGGGCAGACCACTTAGCGTACACCGCGCGGAACGGGCTGACGGCGGCACGGCGCTGACGTTCCTTATCCTGAAAAAGGGGCGCGGGACGGAATCGCTGTGCCGCCTTGCGAAGGGCGAGCGGGTGTCGCTGCTCGGCCCGCAGGGGAACACGTTTCCCCCGCCGGAGCAGACCTGCGGCGCGGGGCAAAAGCTGCTGTTCGCGTCGGGCGGAATCGGCGTTGCGCCGACCGCGGGCTTCGCTGCGACGCTCCCGCCGGGGAGCTATGATTTTTGCGCCTCGTTCAAAAGCG
>NZ_BBPW01000166.1:0-1330 GCF_001028545.1 Treponema endosymbiont of Eucomonympha sp.
CTAGGCAGTGTGGACTGGATAGGGGAAAAGAGGTAAAATAGAAGCATGAAAAGAAATGAAGGCATTCACCGGCACGATATAAGCGACGAGGCGTGGGAACGGATAAAAGACCTGCTGCCCGGACAGGCAGGGAAACGCGGGGGAGTGGCGAAAGACAACCGCTTGTTTATCAACGCGGCAGCGTGGCAGACGCGCACGGGCGCTCCGTGGAGGGATATACCGCCAGAATTCGGGAACTGGAACAGCGTGCACAAGCGGTTTTGCCGCTGGCGGGACAAGGGAATAGGGAAAACGCTGGCGGACGCCGCAATAGGCGAGCCTGACGGGGATATTCGTATGATAGATTCGACGTATATCAAGGCGCACGCGGACGCATGCGGGGCACGCGGCGGCACTCAGGACATTAGCCGCACAAAAGGGGGCTGAACAGCAAATTGCACTTGGTAGTCGACGAGTACGGGATACCGGCAAGCGGCATTGTGACAAGCGGTACTGTCGCGGACTGCAGCCATGCGTCTCTCCTTATGGATGGCTTGGAAGCGGAAGCGTTCCCCGCGGGCAAAGCGTATGACGCGAACGGACTGCTCGGCATGCTTAAGGAAGCGGATATGGCAGCCGTCATCCCTCCGGTTAAAAGCCGGAAAGAGCAGAGAGCGTACAGTCATGAACTGTATCGGGCACGGAAGATGTTTTCAATGAAATATTCCATAGCTTGCTGTGGGGTATTTCATTCATGCCTCCCATTTTACCCCTTTTACCCTATCCCGTCCACACTACCTAGGTAGTGTGGACTAAAAAGGAAAAAGAGGTAAAATGGGAGGTATGAAAAGAAATGAAGGCATACACCGGCACGATATAAGCGACGAGGCGTGGGAACGGATAAAAGACCTGCTGCCCGGACAGGCAGGGAAGCACGGGAGAGTGGCGAAAGACAACCGTTTGTTTATCAACGCGGCAGCATGGCAGACGCGCACGGGCGCTCCGTGGAGGGATATACCGCCAGAATTCGGCAACTGGAACAGTATACACAAGCGGTTTTGTCGCTGGCGGGATAAGGGAATATGGAAAAGGCTGGCGGACGCCGCAATAGGCGAGCCTGCCGGGGGATATTCGTATGATAGATTCGACGTATATCAAGGCACACGCGGACGCGTGCGGGGCGTGCGGCGGCACTCAGGACATTAGCCGCACAAAAGGGGGCTAAACAGCAAATTACACCTTGTGGTTGACGAGTACGGGATACCGGCAAGCGGCATTGTGACAAGCGGTACTGTCGCGGATTGTAATCAAGCGCCTCTCCTTATGGAGGATTTGGAGGCGGAAGCGTTTC
>NZ_BBPW01000167.1:0-1300 GCF_001028545.1 Treponema endosymbiont of Eucomonympha sp.
GTGAGCGCCCGTCAAAGAGCCGTCTCATACGCCTTTTGACTCCCCGCGCGGGCTTCACCATACTGCGATATTTCGCCCTGTTGCGGCAAGCGTGTGCCCGCGGGCGCGGCGGTTCCCTTTGCCGCTTGACAAATACAGGATAAATGCTGTATCTTATATTCGTGACGAACAAGCAGGTAATGAAAATCCTGAAGCAGCACGGGTGGATTCTTGACCGTGTTTCAGGTTCGCATTACGTGTTTGAAAAATCAGGACTGCGTCCTGTGCCTGTTCCGTATCATGGCAGCAAAGATTTGGGCGATTTTGCCAAAGAAATTCTGAAAGAAGCCGGCATCACTGTTTAGGAGGAAATCGTTATGGTATATTATTGTGAAATTGAAAAAGAGGACGGCAGATATATTGTCCGTTTCCCCGATATGCCGAATGTTAAAACGTGCGGCGAAAGTCGTGAAGAAGCCCTGTGCATGGCGGAAGACGCGCTTAACGCTGTTCTTGAATCCGAAGTTGAACACGGTTTTTCGACGCGCCCTCCGGTCTATGCAAACGGGTATCCTATACCGGTAGCAGCTAATATCCTTTTATCATTGCAGCTTCGGCGGCTTCGCGGAAATCTGAGCCAGACGGACGTTGCAAAAAAATTAGGAATGACCTACCAATCATACCAGCGCTTGGAAAATCCGCGCAAAGCGAATCCAACGATAAAAACGCTTGAAAGAATTGCGCGTGTGTATGACCGTCAGCTGAGCGTTACGCTGTAACTGGGCGTAAAGCAATTGCGGCTTGCAGAAAACCGCGGAGGGACTGCCAAGCAGCGCCTCCGCGCTTGCTTGCTTCAAGCCTCGCTTGCCGCCGCGAATAGCCCATAGTCCCGTATCATGCCGGTAAAAACCCGAACGCATAAGCCCGCGGTTCTTTCGAGAGGGAGCGTTTTTTGTGCGGGGACTTGCCAAAAAAATATGTTTTGTGCTATATTTATGGGCGAGGCGGCGCTGTCCGCTTATCTGTGCTGTGCAGGGTTTGTTGGTTCCCTGTTTTTCTGCTCTAAAGCCTTCTGGTTTTTGTTCACCGGCACGGTGCGGAACGGCGCTGCCTCTTCTTCTCCTGTTTCTGTGTAAATTAAAACCCTTGTGCGAAAGCAAAAAGATCTTGGCGCTGTTCCCGCCGGTATGCCGAAGCGAAACTCTCCCAGTGTTGATTTGCATAGCGGCGGCGCTCTTTTTTTCAGCGCGGCGCAGGCTGCCGTTTCGGGCAGCCCTCTTGCGGGTGCCGTCTATGCGCGGAAATTGGGCTGCAAGCAGCC
>NZ_BBPW01000168.1:0-1302 GCF_001028545.1 Treponema endosymbiont of Eucomonympha sp.
GCCGCGAAGAGCGCCTTGCCCGTATCCGTGAGACGATGTTTACCCGGTCGGCAACTATCGGCTTCCGCGAAACGCTGGTAAAGCGGCTGTCGCTCAGGCGGGAAGAACAGGTGCTGACGGGTGATTTCGGCACGGCGCGAGCAAAGACCGTCTTTTTGAGCGACGAGCCGCTTCGTGCCAAGATTGAATACGACGACCTCGCCCGCGTTGCCCGCGAGCGAGGTATTTCGCTCGACGACGCGGCGGCGTGGATTACCGGGCACTGAGCGTTTCCCCTTGACTTCTCCCGCGCATATCCGGTACAGTACACCCATTCCGCTGACACACGCGTCGGCAATCCTTGGAGGTGGCTTCGCCGCCTCCTTATTCCATAGGGAGAGCATATGAGAAAATATGAGTTTATGACGATTTTCCCGACAGAGGAGAATCAGTTCAAAACCGGTTTGGTGCAAGTCAAGCAGGTTTTAAGCGAATACGGCGTCGAAATCGAAAAAGAAGAGCCGTTCGGCGACCGCGAGCTATGCTATGAAATCAAAAAGCAGCGACGCGGGCGGTTTACGCTTCTGGTCATAGCGGCAAATCCGGCAAAAATCAGCGAAATCGACAAACGCTTAAAGCTGAACGCCGATATCTTGAAATATATGTTTGTCCGCATCGATACATAAGTTGCAGCAGGAGAGCAGGCATGGCAGACGTAAATCATGTGATATTGATAGGGCGGCTCACCCGAGATGCCGACTTAAAATACACTGCGGCAGGGTTTGCGATAGCGAATTTTTCCGTTGCGCTGAACCGGAGACGCAAAAACGGCGAGCGGTGGGAGGATGAAGCCCATTTCTTTGACGTTACCGTATACGGCAAAACCGCCGAAACCCTGAAACCCTATTTAATCAAAGGGAAACAGGTTGCGATAGACGGCGAACTCCGGCAGGATCGCTGGGAACAAGATGGGCAACACAGAAGCAAGGTGATGATTGCGGCAAACAACATCCAGCTTCTCGGCGGCAACCCAGGTGTAGGCGGTGGCGTTGCGCCGTATTCCGGCGGTTCAGCCGGAGCGTATGCGCCTTCGCCACAAAGCCGCGGGTATGAACCGTCGCCCGGCGGCCGCGAGGGGCAGTCAGATTCATCTGAATCTCCCGCCGGAAACGCGGGTGCCGAATTTATGGAAGACGTGCCGTTCTGACGCGCGGCACACATACGGCGATTTTGCAAAGATGACGATATGTTCGTTCAACAGGAGAAACGTATGAGCGATAGTGAAGTGCATACTGCTGAAAAAGCATCGGAAACACTGCCGCG
>NZ_BBPW01000169.1:0-1297 GCF_001028545.1 Treponema endosymbiont of Eucomonympha sp.
CGTCGGGAATAAGCGTCCTGGCCCTGCTGTCAGGCTTGCCACTACCCGGACCGGCGAGAAGCGCCTGCATAGCTTGCGTAAGCGGCGCGTCGGCTGCAGGGAGCATTCGGGAGACTTCTTTTCGCGAGACAGTGCCCTAGGTGGTGATTTCAACAAACCAGAGCTTCGCTTTTGTTTTAGCCATATCTTTGACAGCGCGTTCTTCCAAGTGTTCCTGCGATTCAGCTAATTCCGGCGGACGCGCTGTATTCTTTTCGGCAGGCAACACAGTGAGCGGTTTATCCTCGTTATAAGGAAACGCAGAGGGCGGGGCTTCGTCTGTTTTTACGGAAGGCGGCGTTACAGGTTTTTTCGGGTCATAGCGCAAAATAAAATCAGGTTCTTTTCCGAACACGGTTGAAAAAAAACGGGTTTCCTTCAGCGTTGAAAATATGTCGTCCTTTTTGACGAGGAATAAAATCAAAAAGCCCAAAAGCACTGCAAACCAGCACGCTATCGCGGCGCCTGTTTTATGTTGTTTAAAACTCATGCAAATAGTATAATAGAAGGTGCAAATTTTTGACAAGCGCGGGGAAAGCTTCGGCACGCGTATCTTTCCTGTTGTTCCAGTATCTAGGTAATATGGACCGGAAAAAAAGGGATAAAAACTAAAGGCATTCACTGGCACAATATAAGCGGCGAGGCGTGAGTATGGATAAAAGAACTGCTACCCGGACAGGTAGGGAAACACGGAGAAACAGCAAATTGCACCCTGTGGTTGACAAGTGCGGGCTCCCGACAAGCGGCACTGTCGCGGACTGTGACCAAGCGCTCCTCCTTATAAATTTGGAGATAGAAGCGTTCTGTGCGGACAAGGTGTATGACACGAATGTGTTGCTCGATATGTTTGAGGAAGTGGATATAAGTGCAGTCATCCCTCCGGTTAAAAGCCGGAAAGAGCAAAGAACATACAGCCATGAACTGTATCGGGCGCGGCACGTCATTGAAACCGTTTTCCGCGCCCTCAAGCGACGGCGGGGAATCGATGTGCGCTACGCAAAGCTTGCCGCTTCCTTCATCGCCGCCATTCATGTCAGGTGTTTTTCCTCTATATCTACCTTCAAGTCCACACCACCTAAAAGAAGCTAATAAAAAATCCCCGAAGCAAGCTGTGGGGTACCAGACCTTAGAAAAAACTAATCAAAAATGACTGCGAAAGCTTGCGTCAAGACTTGACGAAACGGTAAAAATTGTATATCACAGCAAACGAAAAATGTGTGAGTGTTGTGCGGGGTTGCGGCGCAATGCGTTGGTCTTT
>NZ_BBPW01000170.1:0-1293 GCF_001028545.1 Treponema endosymbiont of Eucomonympha sp.
CCGCCCGTTTTTCGGCGGCAGTAAGCCCTCGCCGCCGGGTCGAGTCCGTAAAACCGCATTGTTTCGGACGGTGCTGCCGAATTTCGCTTTTCAGGCTTGCCTTGCGGGATTGTCGGCGCACGGTTTTGCCTGAAAACACGCCGCTCCGAGCCTGAGCAACGTGCTTCGGTACTTGGGTACGGAAGCACGGTACTCAGGTACCAAACTTTCGTACCCGGGTCCCGAGTCTTGGGACCCGGGTACCAAGATTTTGGACCCGGGTCCCGAACCTGCGTCCCCGGATACCACGGCTGCGGACCCGAGTACCAAATCTGCGGACCTGGGTCCCAAGTTTGCGTACTTGAGTACCGAAACCTCGTACTCAGGTGCGAAAGTTCGATCCTGCACTCTGAAAGCCGTGCGTTTGTTTGCGTAAACCCCGCGGAGACGCGCGAAAATTCGGCGCGTTCCCGCACCTCCGAAAACCCGCTGCCGAGAGCCGCCTTTCCCGCGGAACTGCCCCTTGCACGTTCCTTGTTTCCCTTGCTATTATGCCTTTACGGCAAAAAGAGGGCGCGGCGGTTTGCTGGAACAAAGACTTTTGCCGGAAAAAATAAATCGAGCCGGATAGGGAGGAAAAAACTATGGCTATGATTCAGGACGGACAGGACGGCGAACTCGTCGCCTGTTTGGATAAACTGAAAACCGCTTTGCGCGCTTTTCTGCGCGAGGTATTGCCGCCTCTGCCGCTTTTTCCCGACTGCCTTCGCTGGGAAGAAACCGTGCTCAGCAGTCTGCCGGAAATTCTGAGCGACGAAGCCTGCGCGAATAACAAGGCGGCACAGAGCATCGACGCCCTTGATATGGACGCATTGCTCAAAATCCTGTCCCAGTATTGGGATGATTTGGCAAAAGCGTATAACGAAGCCGAAGATTATCCCTACGGCGGCTTTTATGACGACAGCAGGATATTATTGCACAGGATACAGCTTATCCGTACCGATACGGCGCGGCAAAAGCACGCTGTGCGGAAGTCTGTCCAAATCCTGAAGGATTTTGCGAATGACGTGCTTGGCGCGGAACTCTGAACAGAAGACGTAGTGCTGCCGCGAATCTGTTGAAGTTAAACCCGCTCCCGCCAGCATTCACGTCATGCATCCCCTACCGCTGCACCCGCCCCGAACCGTCGCCTTTCAGCAGCGCTTCCACTTGGGCGCGCGTCGTCAGGTTGAAGTCGCCGGGCACGGAGTGCTTGAGGCACGAGGCGGCGACCGCGAAGTCGAGCGCGCGCTGTTCGTCGCCGGGGAACTCCAG
>NZ_BBPW01000171.1:0-1290 GCF_001028545.1 Treponema endosymbiont of Eucomonympha sp.
GAGATCGTAACGGACGCGGCGGCTGGCTGCCCCCCAAATGAACCGCGCGGTGAGCGGCCCCTTCGGCGTGCCGTTCCTGCGCATTCCGCTCACCGCCTCCGCGACGATTGTGCGCGGCAACGCCCTTGCGCTCGACTGGACGGAGATAATCCCGCCCGCAAAGCTGTCGTATATTCTGGGCAACCCGCCGTTCTTGGGGGCGCGGATAATGAGCAAAGCACAGAAAAGCGAACTTGAAACGGTGTTTTCTGAAGTAAAAAACAGCAATAATCTTGATTATGTAACGTGCTGGTATAAGAAAACGGCGCAATACATACAAGGAACGCAGATAGAAGCTGCATTTGTCTCAACAAACAGCATCTGTCAGGGCGAACAGGTGCCGATTTTATGGACAGAACTGCTGAACAGGCACGGCATTAAAATCAACTTTGCCCACCAGACGTTCAAGTGGAGCAACGAGGCGCGGGGAAAGGCGGCGGTGTATTGCGTCATCATCGGGTTCGGGCTTGCCGACAGACAGGAAAAGAAACTGTATCTGTATGAAACGGTAACAAGCCAGCCGGTTGAGACTTCTGTTAAGCAAATTAACGCTTATTTAGTTGACGCTCCGCTTATATTTATTGAAAAGACGCAAAACCCGCTTTGCAGGGTATCCGAAATGGTTTTTGGCAGTATGCCGAATGATGACGGGCATTTTTTGCTTACCGAAACGGAAAAAGATGAAATTCTCAAAAAAGAACCGGCGATCTCCGAGTTTATCCGCCCATTTCTAGGCGCTGACGAATTTATCAACGACAGAAAACGATATTGCATATGGCTGAAAGGCGCAGCGCCTGAAAAATACAGCCATTCAAAAGAGATTTTAGAACGAATAGCCGCGGTCAAAGCACACAGAGCAAGCAGTATGCGGGGTGCAACGCAAAAACTGGCGAATTTTCCAACGCTCTTTGGCGAAATCAGGCAGCCGGATTCTGACTATTTGTTGATACCTAGCACGTCATCAGAGAAAAGGAAATACATACCTATTGGGTTTATTGATAAATATACAATCAGTTCAAACGCGAATTTGCTTGTTCCCAACGCCACCCTCTACGAATTCGGTGTTATCACGTCGGGTATGCATATGGCTTGGGTGCGCTACGTCTGCGGCAGGCTTGAAATGCGCTAGGTAGTGTGGACTAAAGAGGAGGAGAGAGGTAAAAAGGGAGATATGAATGAAATACTCCACAGCAAACTATGGAATATTTCATTAAAATCGTTTTCGGCACCCTCAAACGCTGGCGAGGAATC
>NZ_BBPW01000172.1:0-1277 GCF_001028545.1 Treponema endosymbiont of Eucomonympha sp.
GCAAAACCGCTTGTGTATGCTGTTCCAGTTCCCGAATTCTGGCGGTATATCCCTCCACGGAGCGCCCGTGCGCGTCTGCCATGCTGCCGCGTTGATAAACAAACGGTTGTCTTTCGCCACTCCCCCGCGTTTCCCTGCCTGTCCGGGCAGCAGTTCTTTTATCCGTTCCCGCGCCTCGTCGCTTATATCGTGCCGGTGAATGCCTTCATTTCTTTTCACGCCTCTATTTTACCTCTTTTCCCCTATCCAGTCCACACTGCCTAGAGTTGGTCTAACTTGCGGGCGGAGACGCGCTTTATCCCGAAAACTTCTGCTTCATACTGGCGAACAGCGCGTCCCGCGTCGCTTCGTCCGGCTCCGCCTCCGGTTCGTGATACGACACCAGTTCCGCGGGGATTTCCGCGAGGAAGCGCGACGGCTCGCACTGCGCTGCCGCCTGCGCCCGCCGCCGCGTCTTGCGGCTTGAAATAAAAAGCTTGTCCCGCGCCCGCGTAATCGCCCCGTAGAACAGGCGGCGCTCCTCCTCGACGCTGTCGGGGTTTTCCTCCAGCGCCCGCGCGTGGGGGATAGTGCCGTCCTCCGCGCCCGCGATGAACACCACCGGAAACTCCAGCCCCTTCGACGCGTGAATGGTCATAAGGTTCACCTTTCCGCCGTTGCCGTCGTCGTTCAGGTCGTCGCGGGACAGGAGCGCAATGCGGCTGAGCCACGCGAACAGCGACGGGTCGGTGGTGTCGGGTTTGCGTTCCCACTCGCCTATCGACGTCAGCAACCGTTCGACGTTCAAGAACTTGAATCGCGCCGCCTTTTCGCTCTTCTGATACTCGCCGGCGAGGAAGTCGAGATAACCGATTTCCTCGACGAGCGCCCGCACCTTATTCGACAGCCCTCTGCCGCCCAGTAGCGCCGCGCGCTGCGCCGTTATGAGCGACAGGAACCCGCCGAACGCCGAGCGCGCCTCGTCGCCGTCTGCCTCTTCGCTCATGCCGCCGAAGGAAAGCTGCGCCTGAGGGGGCGGCGCGGTGGCGAGCGACCGCATAGCGTCCCAGAGCGAGCACTGCCGCTCGTTTGCGGCGGCGTTGAGTTCCTCGAGCGCCTTCCGCCCGATTCCGCGCCGCGGCGTGTTGATAATGCGGAGAAGGTTCACGTCGTCGTCGCAGTTCGCGCAGACGTGCAGGTAGCTGTTTATGTCCCGTATCTCTCTGCGCTTATAAAAGCTCGTGCCGCCCGACACCGCGTAGGGGATATTCGCGTCCAGAAACGCGTCCTCTATGGCG
>NZ_BBPW01000173.1:0-1280 GCF_001028545.1 Treponema endosymbiont of Eucomonympha sp.
CCTGGACGCTCACGCTGCCGCCCGAGGCGCAGAAGAGTTTTCTGTCCTGCGCCGCCCGCTGGCAGAACAAAAAAGGCGCGCTGGGTCCCTGGGGCGACATTCAGCACGTCGTGGTCGGCTAAAACACGGGAAGGAGTGGGGAACCCCGCTCGGAGCGCACAGGAAACAGGCATAGCCTGTTTCCTGTGCGTCGCTCCCATTCCCGCCGGCAAATGCCCGGGCCTCGGAACGGGGCTCCGGTTTGTAAGGACGCCGGCGCTTGTGCCCGATTAGCGTGTAATGGCGTCGGTCATAAGCTGAAAGGGTGTTCCCTATCATATTGAACCGCCTGTGTGCTGAATTCTTCAAGCGTAGTATTTGCAAAACGTTCGCGCTGCCATTCCGTATAATCGAAGGGCTCTTTCAAAATGTTTGAAATAAAAATTTCCGTTTCAAACGCGCCCAAAGACTTCAGCAGGCAGTTTATGCCGTCATCCATAATTACAGCGGTATTACGCATTTTTATCCTCCAAAATGGGCAAGAAAGGTATCGGACTGCAAATTTTTATATCCTGTGCTTCATAATGCCATATTCTATCATCGGTAAGAAAGTTATCGGATTGCAAATTTTTATATCCGCTGTTTT
Source organism: Treponema endosymbiont of Eucomonympha sp. (assembly GCF_001028545.1). Classification (NCBI taxonomy): domain Bacteria; kingdom Pseudomonadati; phylum Spirochaetota; class Spirochaetia; order Treponematales; family Treponemataceae; genus Treponema; species Treponema endosymbiont of Eucomonympha sp. The sequence continues at coordinate 626 of NZ_BBPW01000173.1, forward strand.
ATAATGCAATATCTCGTCATCGGTAGTGATAAAGTAATCACACCCGGTTTCGATAGCGCATGATATGTGCAAAGCATCGTTTGTTTTTATTTTATGCTTCATAATTTCAGCCGCTCTTGTATCAACCGAAACAGAATGAGACGAATCAAGATAAATCGTTGCGTTTTGAAAGAATAAATTAATAGGATTTCTTTTTGAAACATACGGATTAGCGTTGTTTTCAAATCGTGAAACATAAGAAACAACCAATTCTAATTTTTTCTCTGTAATAAGACGCTGAATATACAGCTTTGCGTGTGCTTCGAGAGCGATTCTTATTTGCGTTTGGTCGTCAAAAGGACGATTGTATGAACAATTATCAAGGTATACCCGCATATATTTCCCTCCGCCGCCTTAATCGCTTCCCCCACCTTCACTTCCTCCCCCGTCCGCACTTCCTTCGCCGTCAAACCATATAGTGTATACACCGCCTCATCAATCTGCGTATCCGGCGCCGCAGCCTGCCGCTCAATTACCGTTTTTATCTGTAAAGTCGGCTTATTCATAATGCCCCTCGCAGGAAATTATAACAATGGAATCATCGATGATTTTATATACAAGCCGATGCTCTTGTGTTATTCTTCGAGAATAAAATCCGGCATACCGATACTTAAGC
>NZ_BBPW01000174.1:0-1275 GCF_001028545.1 Treponema endosymbiont of Eucomonympha sp.
GGGCTTGCCGGAAATCTACCGGCGTACCTTTGGGCGAGCCAAAGGGGAAGGCGGAAGAGGCGGCGCGGCGGTTGCTACAGGCGGGCGTATTGACGCAAGCGCGGGATACTCGTGATGTCGGCTTTATCGAGTATTTGAATGATTTCTGGCGAGCGGACGGGGAGTATTGCCGACAGGCGGTGAGCGTGAAAGGGAAAGCTCTATCGACGGCTTATATCAGGCATAACACCGGCGACATTCGTCTTCATATCGCAACATACAAGCCTTTCGCAAAAATGCGCCTTGCCGCAGTTACCGCCGGAGACGTTGAACGCTGGCAGTTATGGGCAAGAGAACAGCACGGCATAACCGGCAACCGCGTGAACCACTGCCTGAAACTGGTAAAAGTCGCAATCGGGCAGGCAGTACGGCGCAATTTAATACAGTACGACCCTTCAAAAATCATAACAAAAGCGTCTGAAATCAAAACCGAGAAGGGCATATTGACGCAAGCGGAAGCCGCCGCCGTGTGCGCCGTGCCGCTGGACAATCCGCGCCGACTGCTTCCGGTGCTGCTTGGTTTGTGCTGCGGAATGCGCAAAGGGGAAATCCGGGGCTTGCAGTGGGGAGACATACAGGGCGGGATTATCGACATTCGCCATAACTGGGTAGACGACGATGGTCTGCGAGAACCGAAGTGCGGCAGTTTCCGCAAAGTGCCCTACGGCGCGGCGGTATCCGCTTGCCTTGACGCGGTGCGGGCGACTGCGCGGCATATCGGCGGCGCGGATTTTGTGCTTGAAAGCCTTGTTATTGACGGCGAGCCGGTTTCGCAAAACTTCAACAACATTTCCCTTGCGGCGGTACTCGCAGAAATCGGGATTTCAAAGGGAGAGCAGAAACAGCGCAACCTCTCTAGCCATTCATTGCGGCATAGTTTCATATCGCTTGCGCGTCTTGCCGGAGTTGACCCGCTGATTGTGCAGACGCTGGCAGGGCACACCGATATTGCCATGACAGACCACTACACGCACGCGGCGCAGGCTATGGACTACGAGGCAGTCCGCGCAAAGTTTAGACTGATTGCATGACCTTGACAAAAGCATACGGAAGGGAATACACTTTGTTATGCCTATAGGCGGGATAGAATGGGATGCAGAAAAATCGTTATTAAACTTACAGAAACATCATGTAAGTTTTTACGATTCTCAATATGTTTTTAGCGACATAAACCGCATAGAGCGCGTAGACAACAGCGAGGGCAACACATCCGGCGAGACGCGTTACCAGACTTTA
>NZ_BBPW01000175.1:0-1274 GCF_001028545.1 Treponema endosymbiont of Eucomonympha sp.
AAACGCTTCCGCAAAATCCGGCTGTAGCTCTGTCGCCTTCGTGTAGGCTTCTATCGCCGCGTCGTATTCTTTCTTGGCATAGCGCTCGTTTCCCTGCGCCCCAAAAGCCGCCGCTTCCGCGTTCAGTTTTTCGCCCTTTTCTGCCATTTTGTCCCTCCGCTGTTCGTTTCGCAGCCTTTTGCGCCGGTCGCTTCTATGCGCGGCAGCTTCCCCACCCTCGCGCCGTCCGCGCTCCAGGGCAGTTATGCCGTATAACTGCCCTGTTACAAAGCGCAACTGCCCTGTTGCAAAGCGCAACTGCCTTGTGGCGAAGCGTAACTGCCTTGTGGCGAAGCGCAACTGCCCTGTTGCAAAGCGCAACTGCCTTGTGGCGAAGCGTAACTGCCTTGTGGCGAAGCGTAACTGCCTTGTGGCGAAGCGCAACTGCCCAAATCCAAAATATATCTAGGCAGTTACAAAATATATCTAGGCAGTTATAAAGTATATCTAGATAGATACAAAGTATATCTAGATAGATACAAAATATATCTAGATAGATATAAAGTATATCTATCTAGATATAAAGTATATCTATCTAGATATAAAGTATATCTAGGCAATTATGAAATATATCTAGGCAGTTACAAAATATATCTAGGTAGATATGAAATATATCTGGACAGATATGAAATATATCTAGGCAGATATAAAGTATATTTAGGCAGATATAAAATGTATCTGGGCGGTTTTACGCCCTCCGCGTTGCGCGCTGCCCGTATGCCGAGTTTTTTCAGGAAGCTCGAACATTGCCCCTGCGCCGCACGGATACTGCGTAACGCCGAATGACCCACTTCGTGCTACCCCGCCGCCCGCTCTATCGTGCCGTTCAGCTTGAGCCGCACCAGTTCCGTGTTTTCCAGCCCTTCGCTGCCCACCGCCTTCACCGCGATCGTGTACGCGCCCGCCCGGAACTTCGCGCGCTGGACGCCTGTTTTATCCATAATCACCGCGGGCGTGAAGCCGCGCTCCTCGTCGTAGGCGAAGTCCCAGCTATAAAACTCGACGCCGGCGCCGCTCCGCCCCTCCGCGGCAAACTCGATTTCGCGCGTCCCGTCCGCTTCGCGCGACGCCTCGCTGACGCGCACGGAGAGCGGGCGGCGGGGTAGCACGCAGTGGGTCATTCGGCGTTACGCAGTATCCGTGCGGCGCAGGGGCAATGTTCGAGCTTCCTGAAAAAACTCGGCCTACGGGCAGCGCGCAACGCGGAGGGCGGAAAACCGCCCAGATACATTTTA
>NZ_BBPW01000176.1:0-1270 GCF_001028545.1 Treponema endosymbiont of Eucomonympha sp.
GCCTGCGACGCGGACGTGGAGCGCATTACGGGCGCGCCCGTCGGCTTCGCGGGACCCGCGGGGCTGGATTCCGTGCCGGTCGTCGCGGACAAGACGGCGCTCGAGCTGCACGACGCGACGACGGGCGCGCTCAAGAAGGACCGGCACTATATCCACGTCGAGCCGGGGCGCGACTTCGCGCCGTTCCTGACGGGGGACGTCCGCACCGTGAGGGCGGGCGACCGCTGCCCGGCCTGCGGCTCGGCGTTCTACGCCAAGAAGGGCAACGAGCTGGGGCATATATTCAAGCTCGGCTCCCTGTACACCACGGCGCTGCGGGTAACGTACCTCGACGCGAACGGCGAGCGGCGGACGCCGATTATGGGCACCTACGGAATCGGCGTCGACCGCACGCTGGCGTCGGTCATAGAGGAGCACCACGACGAGGCGGGAATCGTATGGCCCCTGAGCGTCGCGCCGTATCAGGTCGTCATCGTGCCGGTGAAGTATGAAGGCGAAATGAAGGCTGCCGCCGACCGGCTCTACGGCGAGCTTCGCCGGCGGCGCGTCGAGGCGCTGCTCGACGACCGGAACGAGCGCCCCGGCGTCAAGTTCACCGACAGCGACCTTATCGGCATTCCGCTGCGCGTCGTGGCGGGGAAAAGCCTGCCGAAGGTGGAGATTCGCCTGCGCGAGACCGGGGAGACGGAACTGGCGGACATAGACGCCGCCCCCGCGCGAATCGCCGGAATCATAGCGGACGCGCTCGCGGCGCTCCGCGTTCGGCAGTAGCCGAACGTCCGAGTTCGCCGCAAGCCTTCACCTATAGGTAAAGGCGCACAGGCAAGCGGCGGGCGGGCTTACCGAGCGGGAGAGAAAGGGAGCGGGCAAAGCCCGTTCCCTTTCTCGTCTCATAGGGGAAGCGGGTTTGCCGCTTTCCCTATGACGGCTTTCGGTTGCGTCATGACGCACACGCAGAACAGAGGCTCTGTCTAGAGCAGGACAGAGGCACTGTCTAGAGCAGGACAGAGGCACTGTCTAGGGCAGGACAGAGACACTGTTCTAGGCGGGACAGAGGCACTGTCTAGGGCAGGACAGAGACACTGTTCTAGGCGGGACAGAGGCTCTGTCTAGGGCAGGAGAGAGGCACTGTTCTAGGCGGGACAGAGGCTCTGTCTAGGGCAGGAGAGAGGCACTGTTCTAGGCGGGACAGAGGCTCTGTCTGGGGCGGGACAGAGACACTGTTCGAGGCGGGACAGAGGACCTGGTCTGGGCGGGGCAGGGGGACAGT
>NZ_BBPW01000177.1:0-1250 GCF_001028545.1 Treponema endosymbiont of Eucomonympha sp.
ATTCGCGATTATAATGGAGGCACATAATGAGCCTGACGAAAAGAGTATGGGCAGCGGCATGCGCGGTGTTGCTTATGGCGGCGCTTGCAGGGTGCGGTAGCTTTGTCACGGGAGAACGCACCGCCGAAAACCAAGCGGCGGGCATAAACCAACCGGAGGCGAGGGGCGCGCTGATACCCGACCAAACGTGGCGCATCCGCCTGAATCCAAACGGATTTCACCTGAAGACAGAGCAGAGAGGGCACTATGCGACGATAGAAGGGGTGACGTTTATGACGAACGCTGGCTGGATGTCTTCAAGCGGCAGGCGAATGCCGAGCTATCGGTTCCGCTTTTACCGAGATGGTTTGTTGTTCGATTCCGATTTTATAGGCGAAGCATTGAAGCAACTGAGAAAGCTGGCGGAAGACTCGTCTGCCGGGATAGATTTCTGCGACTTCAGCAAAGGCGGCACGATTCCGCCTACGACACTCGTACTGTATACGATAGACAAGGAACCCGTCGGCTATGACGAATTGGACATTAGTAGCGAGTTCTTCCTTGTGGAGCAACTCGGCGGGCACGACTTTTAGCGCACAGAGACGCGGAAGCACGGCGCTTTTTGCGGGCTGACCGCAACTCGAAAGGAGCGGGACTGTCGCCTGACAGCCCCGCTTTTTTGTGCCTGTCACGCCTTCGGCGAAATCATTATGCCGAGTTTGCCGCAGATCTACGGCTTGCTATCGAGTTTGTTTACGCAAACTTGGGGCGTAGAAAAGCGCGGCTGAACGGCATAGAGGCGGCGTTTTTCGTCTGCGCCTCGTATCCGGCGCGGACTTGCCGCTGAATTGTAGCCACACGAAGGCACAGCGCGTGTAAAGACGCCTGTGCGTGCTCGGCAGAAAACGCTCGCGCGGGATTTGCCGACTTGTTCTATATCTCTGTATATTTACGACGTATAAAACGCGAAGAGCGTTTCTTATATAATGTATTACGGCGGAGGACGATGATGATAAAAGTTGCGACAATCGCGGGTTCCGATGCGTCGGGCGGCGCGGGGCTTGAGGCGGATTTGAAGACGTTTGAAGAATACGGGCTATACGGAATGGCGGCGGTTACCGCGCTCGCCACTATGGACCCGGCGCAGGAATGGGCGCACCGCGTGTTTCCGGTCAGCGGCGAGGCGCTTCGGGCGCAACTGGAAACGGTTTTCCGCGGGGTAGGCGTCCCGGCCGCGAAATGCGGTATGCTCGGCCGGCCGTCTGCGGTGG
>NZ_BBPW01000178.1:0-1258 GCF_001028545.1 Treponema endosymbiont of Eucomonympha sp.
ATGAACTGTATCGGGCGCGGCACGTCATTGAAAACGTCTTCCGCGCCCTCAAGCGCTGGCGGGGAATTGCTACGCGCTATGCAAAGCTCACCGCTTCCTTCATCGCCGCCATTCATGTCAGGTGTTTGTTTCTCTACCTTCCAGTCCACACTACCTAGCGCGGAGCGGGGCATTCGGCGCACCAAACGGCGGATTCGGTGTTACGGATTGCGCTTTCGGGGCACCGAACGCTGCTTTCGGGGTATCAAATGCAGCGTTCGGGATATCAAACGGTGCTCTCGGCGTCCCGAATAGTGCTCGCGGGGTTACGGATTGTGCTTTCGGGATATCAAATTTTGCTTGCGGGGTTACGGATTGCGCGTCCGACGTCCCAAACGACGGATTTTGCTTGCAAAGTGATGCTCGCTGCTTGCAAAATAAGTCATCCGGCATTACCCGTGCGATACAGGGGTGAGAAAACTCGACAGAAAGAAGCGACAGGTCGCGAAAAGGTAAAAGAGCCATGTTGCCAAAGCCGACAGATATTTGCTATGATAGAGGGGGAAAGACTGCAGCACGGGCGCAGCCTTTACAAAAATATGCGGAGTGTTCAGGTGCGAGAGACTGTGTTTTTGATACGGGCAGCGGGGCACGCAGAACAACCGTTTTGCCGCTCAAAACCCCGTGCTATCCACACTTGAGCTTGAACGCACCGCTTTTGCGGGACTGTTTGCGGCATAAGGGGAGCGGTGAAAGTAGTTTTGAGCAAAGAGGCGGCAAAGTATCTTGGACGCGCCCACCAAAAAGAGAGTACGGGCGGGACTGGTAAAACTGGAAGCTGAACCGCCCAAAGGCGATATAAAAAATGCAAGGCGCTGACTATCACCGCTTGCGAATAGGCGGTTACAGGGTTTTATTTGAAGTGGTAAAGGGGCGCATTGCCGTTCATAAAATCGCCCCGCGAGGGCAAGCATACAGAGGAGAATGGCCATGACGGAAACAGCAGCGGTGCGCAACGAACTGAAAGGGTTTATTGACGCTATGAGCGATTATCAGCTTTTCGCGTTAAAGCCGCTGATGCAGGTGCTTGCCGATGACGCTTGGGAAATCGAAACAGACTTGACCGACGAAGAGCGGGCAATTATTGACGCAGGGCGCAAATAATACCTAGCTCACCCTGAAACATTTGTGCCGCTGGATAGCATAAAATAAGGGTAAAAATGGACGAACATATAACACAAAACGAAGCGCTCGCCGCAGACAAATCCACCGAATTTTC
>NZ_BBPW01000179.1:0-1228 GCF_001028545.1 Treponema endosymbiont of Eucomonympha sp.
CTGATTCACCGCTTTAATCTCGCGGTCGGTCTCTTTCTGCCGCTGGGCAATATCTTTTATCATGCGGTCGGTTTCTTTTTGCTGCTGGGCATTCTCTTGAAGTGTTGCCCAAAGCTGCTCAAAGGTCATTTTCGTCGCTGTTTTCCGCGCTTGGTCGCTCATGTTGGTCTCCTGCCGTAAACATACCGCAAACCCAGCGGGGAAGGCAACGGCGTTACCCCTACGGGGTAACGTCCGAGTTCCTTGAGGGAACTCGGCATATAGGGCGGACTTATCGAGCGGGAGAGAAAGGGAGCGGGCAAAGCCCGCTCCCTTTCTCGTCTCATAGAGGAAGCGGTTTTGCCGCTTCCTCTATGACGGCATAGGGGTTTGCGCCTGTTGGCAAAGTCCGCTCGGCAGCCCCGTGCGCGGAAGCCGCCCGCAACTAATCCCGCTCGATAGCCGCAGTAGCCGCTTATCCGCAGTACGGCTATATCGCCCTCCGGCAAAGCCCGCTCGGCAGCCTTTTGCACGGAAACCGCCTGCAACTAATCCCGCTCGGCAGACAACTGGGCGCGAATGCCCCCTCCGCCTATCTATCCGCCCGCGCCTATGCTATACTCGTGCTGGCGGGGGCAGCGCAGGAGAAATCGCCGCGCACTAATGCCACATATGCGCATGATAATGCCATATATTATATATACTGATACAGGCGCGGGAGAGGCGGGCGCGGGTTCGCCCACTCTTGCGCCGGGGAAACGGCGCTATAAGGAATAAATCATGAACGACAGCGAATGGAAGGTGTGGCTGCAGGAAAACAAGCTCACGGAAGAGGACAACTACTACGCCGAGATATCGACCGCAGGCAAGACCGCCTATACGGAGGATATCGCGCGGGCAATAAAAGCGGCGGGCTCGGAACTCCAGCTTGAGACGCTGGTGGACGTGCTGAACCACGCCGACCGCGTCCGGCGCGACACGCTGCGGCAGGGCTACAGCGTGCAGACCGGCGTCGCGCACATAGCGCCCCGCGTCCGCGGCGTGTGGACGGGCGACGACCGCGCCTTCGACCCGGCGCGGCACTCGCTCGGCTTCGACCTGAGCGCCACGGCGGAACTCCGTGCCGCGCTGGACGGCGTGGGCGTTCTGGTGCTCGGCATGAAGGATTCGGGCGCGTACATAGGCTCGGTGACGGACCTTTCCAGCGGCAGAGCCGACGACACGGTAACGCGGGGCGAGGACATGTCGC
>NZ_BBPW01000180.1:0-1223 GCF_001028545.1 Treponema endosymbiont of Eucomonympha sp.
TACCAGCATATCGCTGCATTAGCCGAATCAGCCCATATTTCAGATTTCCGCAAAGCCTGCTCGGTAGGCAATTGTGCGGGAAGTTCCGGTAATCCTTCTCGGTCAGCCTCGGTAAATGCGCCGAACCTTTTGTCTGTGCAGCGTGTTTTAATCCTGTAAGTTCGTGCTTTTATTTACGGCGAGAATAAACAATCTTGCGCAAGCCTCGACGTCCGCCAAAGCATTGTGGTGATTTACCAACTCTATATCATTTTTGTTACAGCAAGTGGAAAGACCCGTATTTTCAAACACGCTGCGCCATATTTTCATTGTGCAATAGGTTTTGAATGACATATCTTTGTTGCAAAAATCTTTGAGGCAAGACGTCAGGCAACTGTAATCAAACTTCATATTGTGCGCCACAAGCGTTTGATTTTCTACAAGGCGTTTCCACTGCGGATAGTTTTCGGCAAAGGTCGGCGCGTTTTTGGTATCTTCCGGTATATATGGTGAATGCTGGTAAAATCACCGCGGATAAAAATATTCGGCGGTTTTATCAGGCTGACCGAGAAGGATTACCGGAACTTCCCGCACAATTGCCTACCGAGCAGGCTTTGCGGAAATCTGAAATATGGGCTGATTCGGCTAATGCAGCGATATGCTGGTAAAACCGAACGCCCGCCGAGGGCTTCCTCCACGAGGCTACCGAGCAGGCTTACCGAAAGGGGCTTGACCATATGCCGCGAGTTTGCGAAGCAAACTCGGTAGCACGCCTACGGCGTTGCGGCAGTTCCCTCAAGGAACTCGGTATATTCGGCTGCCGCCGACCCCTGATGCAGAGTTTTTTCAAGAAACTCTGTCGTTACCCGTGCAATGCACGGGTAACGCCTTATTCGTCCCGCGCAAGGAACAGCGTGCCGCCCATACCGCCCGCCGCGAGCCGCTCCAGCGCCTGTTCGCTTTTGCCGTTCGCCAGCACGACCGGAATGCCGTATGCCGCCGCTTTTTCCGCCGCCTCAATCTTTGTCCGCACGCCGCCCGTGCCGAAATCGTTCGCCGCGCCCATAGTAATGCGGGAAAGCAGCTCCGCCGTGTCGCGCACCGTCTCGACGAGCGCCGCGCCCGGGTGCGTCTTGGGGTTGTCGGTGAAAATGCCGTCTATGTCGCTGAACAGAATGAGCAAATCGGCGTTCCACAGAATCGCCGTCAGCGCGCTCAGGTTGTCGTTGTCGCCGATTCGGATT
>NZ_BBPW01000181.1:0-1222 GCF_001028545.1 Treponema endosymbiont of Eucomonympha sp.
CAGCGTTCAGTCGCGGGGGAATCAGCGCCCTCTCTGCGGGCTTGCTCAAAGCAACGCGAGACAAACGGAAAATCGTCAGGGTGTTCCGTAAGGTGGAGCAGGATAGGGTAGCTCTTTTTCCCCTCAGCGAGGTCATCGCCTCGTTTTTTCCCCGGATTTCCAGTCGTCAGGTTACGCACGTCATCGAAGATTTGGAACGCAACCCCTGCGTCGGCGGCAAGGCTTCCGGCGCGGGAGACCACCGCGCTGTCCGCTCCAACGGCGGTCAGGCTGGTTTTTGCGGCAAGGGACGCGAGTGTGCCGGTTTTGAGCCGCGTCATCGCCACGTATTCGGAGATAGCAGGATATGCGGCGCTGTCTTTGTGCCACGCAATATCCATTGCCTGCCCCAAATGCAGCCGCCTGAGTTCTTCGGCGGCTAGCCGGTAGAGCCTGTTTTGCGTTTCAGCCGGAAGGCGTGCGTCCTGAATGCACGCCGCCGCCTGAAAATACAGCCACGACGCGGCGTTTATAGCGGTATCCGTGCCCCACGTCAGGTACGCGCACGGGGCGCCGCGCCGGCTTGCCGAAGCGTCTTCAATGTCGTCGTGAATCAGGCTCGCCGTGTGCGTCAGTTCCACAAGCGGCGTCAGCCGATACACGCGCTCGAACATATCCGCGTCTTCGGTCGCCGCTTCCGCACAGAGTACCATGAGCAGCGGCCGCCAGCGTTTCCCGCCGCGCTCAACCAGTTCGCGGCAGGGCGCAACGAGCGGCACGAGCTGCGCGGAGCGGACGGCGTCCGGCACCGTGCCAAACGACAGCAGGCTCTCTTCGCTCGGTGTGCGCAAGGGGAGCGCCCACCGCAAAACGGCTTCTATTTTTTCGAGACGCGAGGCGTATTCATTCATAGGGTAGTACAAAACGGTGTCGGCGAACGGCACGAAATCCGGTTACAGCAACCGTTCCACGTTGATTTCTCCCGCGGCGCACGGCGCCGTAATAGCGCAGTTTTCGAGGATTGCCGGGTGCACCTCGCCGAATACGCCCGCAGATTCGCCGCGTATCAGAATGTCTGCCTGACGGCCGGGGATAAAGCGCGGGTCTTCAGATTCCCGCGCCGCGTATTCGTGCCCCAGAAAATACAGCAGCGCGGCGACTTCGCCCGCCGCGTCGGTAAAGTTCCGGGTTGCGCCCGCGGGCCAAAAGCCGAGGCTGGGCGTGGGCCTGGTTGCGGTTATTT
>NZ_BBPW01000182.1:0-1277 GCF_001028545.1 Treponema endosymbiont of Eucomonympha sp.
AACGGCAAGAAAATGAAACTCGGCGGGTATACTTTTTGGGGACAGCCGTGAAACGAGGCGAACGCAGGCGGTTAAGAGCGCAATCGAATCGGCGCCGCCCGATACCGCCAGCATGCACGGCTTTTGCGCCCCTGCCAGTTCGGGAAACGGCGTGCCGCAGGAAACAAAGCCCGAAAGCACGCGGTTTTCAAATTCCGTAACCGCAGCGTGCCGCACGCGCATTTACCGGACAGCCGCTCGTGCCAACAAAAAAGCCTCCGCACTGGAGGCTTCTCGATAAACTCGCATTGCGTCAGCTTCCTGCCGCGACGCTTAGCAGCGGCGTTTCCGCGTCGGTCAACACCTGTACCCCTTCGCCGAGGGCAAGGTCTTTCACCCGCAGCGTAGCGCCGACGCCCAATCCGGAAATATCGGTCTCAATGCGCACCGGCAAATCTTTCGGCAGACACTGAATCTCTATCTGCGGAACATGATTAACCAGATGACCGCCCTCGCGCACGCCGCTCGGCGTACCCGAAAAACGCACTTTCATCCGCTTCTTTAAGATTTTGTTCATATCTATCACGTGAAAATCAACGTGCAGGTTTTTATCGGCAACAATGTTATATTCCGTCGCCTTGATGAAGGCGTTGCCGACTTCCGCATCGTCGACAAACAGCGTAATCAGCGTTGTCCGCGTCGTATTTCTCCATACTTTCGTAAACTCCTTTTCGTTTACCGCAAGCGACACCGCCTCGCCCCTTGAATTATACATTACTGCGGGCAAGGTTCCGGTTTTTCGCAGCCTTTTTGCCGCTCGTTTTCCCGTCTCGCTTCGTCTTACCGCTTTCACTGTCATATATTCCATAATAATAACCCTTTCTTGTTTCTTTTTTCGTCATAAATCCCGTTTCGCTTCGTGAACGGCTCGTTATTTCCCTGCCGCAAAGGGCAGCCTATTTATGCTGGGACGGTAGGATTCGAACCTACGGAATACCGGCACCAAAAACCGGGGGCTTACCGCTTGCCGACGTCCCAAAATATGTGCATATCATCTTTTACACGCTATTGATTATCCCTTCATATTGAATAATATTGACGGCGATTTATCCCTCGCCGTTTTCAGTTCCCTCAATCCGCCCAGCATTGCGTTCCGCAAAAATTTTATCGTACAGCACCGTTCGATATTTGTGCGTTAATTGGACAAGTACTATCTTTATATGCGCCGGAACTCATCTTTCGGCTGGGCGTTGCCATAAACAATATACCTAATATACCGCTCTTAACTTGCCAGCACA
>NZ_BBPW01000183.1:0-1220 GCF_001028545.1 Treponema endosymbiont of Eucomonympha sp.
CCGGCAGGAGTCCCGACGCCGTAGCCGCGGAATTCGTCATACCCGAACAGCCTACCGTCTCGACCAGCGCTTCTTCTATGACGCCGTTTTTGACGTTCAGCGTCAGCTTGCACGCGCCCTGCTGCGGCGCGCACCAGCCCACGCCGTGGGTCAGCCCCGAAATGTCTTTGTTTTCCTTTACCTGAACCCATTTGCCTTCCTCAGGAATGGGAGCAGGACCGTGATATGCGCCCTTAGCCACCGGGCACATGTGTTCCACTTCCGCAGAATACGTCATGCTGCTGCCTCGCTTGTATGAATTTGGCATATAAAACCGGACTTTCAAACAGGGGCACGCAGCCCGCTGCCGAATGCGCCGTTTTCAAATCAGTTCCGCGGCTGATTTTCACCGTTATGATACGCTTTGTCAAGCGTCCTGTGTTCGGCGAAGCCGAACGTTCGAGTTTCTTGAGGAAACTCGACAGAGCGGGTGGAATAGAGGCAAAGCGTAAGGGCGGGGTAATTTTTCGCCAGCGTTTGAAGGCGCGGAAAACGTTTTCAATAAAAGACAGTCTTTTTATTGCGGATTATGCTCGATACGGTACTGAACCTCTTTTGTAAAAAGCTGTTTGGCAGCGATAGAAACAGCTTTGTCTGTATTGTCATCGTCTTTATTATCCTCGTCACGTAGCATGGAAATCTGGTAAGCGCGGCGGGTCGTCGCACACGTGATTTCGTATATATTGCCAGTGAAATTAATTACTTCTTCTATCGGGAAAATCATAGCGGACTCCTTGTAAGATAATGAAACGGCAGTTTTCATGACTGATGAGCGGTTAATTTATAGCGAAATCAACGCTTGCTATCAAGAAACCGCAAAAGGGGAAACGAGATAAAATAAGAGGCGTGAAAAAGAACGAAGGCGTCCATAAGCGCGATATAAAGAAACCCGGACGTTGCCTATTCGGGAACGCGGAACGCCGTCTACAGAATATCTTCCGCGCCGTACAACGCGCCGGGCTTGAACATACCCGCTTCAAGCGCGCGCGACAGCCGCGCCAGCGCGTGCACCGCGCAAAGCCCTCGCGGGAAGACGCTGTTCCGCCCTTATTGCTTTACCGCTACTCCGTTAAACCAGCCCTTATCAACGCCATAAATTACTGTAGTATCTTTGAGCGCCTTATACCAGTTGTTGCCGGTATCGGCTAAGTAGTGTGGACTGGAAGATAGAGGAATAAACA
>NZ_BBPW01000184.1:0-1205 GCF_001028545.1 Treponema endosymbiont of Eucomonympha sp.
TTTCCCGCAAAATACGCGTCCGGTACCAGATAGAGAGACCAGTTGCGGGTGGATAGGCTTGCTGTACCTTATGGACGCGTCCCGCCCGAAAAGCACGACGGCGCTTTCCGCGCGGTAAGCCCGCCGGAGGGCGGAGACCCCGCGGGTCCTGCCGAGCGGGCTGGTTTTGGCGCGGCAAGGCTTGCCGGGGGCGGCACGGGGGCTTGCCGAGAGGCGAAAGCCACTATGCCGTAGTACGGGTAAGCACCTACCGCGGCTGCCGAGCGGGCTTTGCGAGCGGTTCCCACCAGTGAGGCTATCGAGCGAGCCGACCGACAGGCGGCATAGGGGGCTTGCCGAAACGGAGCGGGAGGGAACGGGTTTTGCCGCGTTCCCTTCCTCGTCTCACAGGGAAAGCGGCAAAGCCGCTTCCCCTCAGCGACCTGCCCGTGTCGGGCTTTGAAACCTGCCCGTGTTTGACTGCCAAACCTGCCTATGTTTGACTGTCAAACCTGCCCGTGTTTCGCGTTACCGTAGGGCAACGTTCAAGTTTCTTGAGGAAACAGGCGTTCCCCGCAGGGAACGTCCGAGTTCTTTGAAAGAACTCGGCACAGAGGCAAGAACCTACCGGGGCTACCGAGCGGGCTTTGCTGGAGTTTCCGCCGGTGGGCTGCCGAGCGAGCCGACCGAGGGGTGGCATAGGTTATGACACGCCCGTGCGGGGAGAGCCTGCACGCCTGCGGCGCGCTACCGAGTTTGCTTCGCAAACTCGCTTGGCATAGAGGCAAGCGGGGCTGCCGTGGAAGCCAACCGAGAGGGGATATAAAGCCGTAGTACGGGTAAGCACCTACCGTGTTTATCAAGAAGGTTTGCCGATGGGCGGCGGGGCGCTGCCCGTGCGGGGAGTGCCGCGTTACCTATGACGACCTGCCCGTGTTTCGCGTTACCCTGCGGGCAATGGCCGAGTCCTTTGAAAGAACTGCCGCACGCCTTCGGCGTGCTTACCGAGTTTGCTTCGCTTCGCTTGCCGCAAACTCGCGGCGCATAGAGGCAAGCGCCGAACGCGAAACGCCGAGCGGCCGGAGGGATGCATGATAAAACAAACGCCTTTTGTGTCGGAAAAAATCTGGGGCAGCGAGCGCTGGGTCGTCTCGGCGCCCCGCGCGGGCCGTATAGGTACGGGCCTCGCTGATGGGACCGGGCGGGCTTGCCGAAGGGCGGATGCC
>NZ_BBPW01000185.1:0-1197 GCF_001028545.1 Treponema endosymbiont of Eucomonympha sp.
TAGCCCGACTATCGATATAACCGATTCCGTGATACGCAGTCTCGGTTTGTAGGCAAATATGGCAGCAGAACTGAAGCCGCTTATGCAGCAGTACCGGAAAATCAAAGAACAGCATATAGGCGAAGTATTGTTTTTCCGGCTCGGCGATTTTTACGAGATGTTTGACAACGATGCCGTTGAAATATCCCGTCTGCTGAATCTGACGTTGACGCAGCGGAGCGGTCATCCTATGTGCGGCATCCCTCACCACGCTTCAAAACTCTATATTGCGCGGCTTCTCCGGTTCGGCAAAAAGGTTGCCGTCTGCGAGCAGGTTGGTCCTGTCAGCAAGGGTAAGGAACTGACTGAGCGCCAAGTCATTGAAGTGATCACGCCGGGCACGGTGCTGGAACAGGAATATCTTGAGCAGTCGGCGCATAACTACCTTGCAGCTATTTTCGCAGGGAAAGAAAAGACCGGTTTTGCCTATATCGACGTTGCGACGGCGACTTTTTATGCCACAAACTGGGACACGTCCGATATGACAGAATCCTTCGCCCGCGAACTGGGGCGCGCTGTCCCCCGCGAACTGCTTTTGCCACAGTCGCTTGACGATAACGATGAGGTAAAGGCGGCGCTTGCGTCCGCTCCCAATATGCTCGTATCCCGTTATCCCGACTGGCATTTTGCACCGGAACTTTCCTACAAGCGGCTTCTTTCCACTTTCGGCGTGGCAAATCTGCGCCCTTTTTCGCTTGCCGAGTCTTCGCCCGAAGTGCCACCCGCCGCTGTTCTTCCTCGACGATATTCTGTTCCGCATTCACCAACTCGTCTTCCAACTCCTGAAGCCGTTCCGTCGTGTAACGGTCGCCGTTCACGAGTGCGCGGCGCAGGATAAAATGCTCCGGCACCGGCGAGAGTTTCCCCCGGCTAATCTCTATGTAATAACCTATGTTGCGGTTGTAGCGAATCTTTAAGTTCGGGATATGCGTCTTTATGCGTTCTTCGTCGAGGTAGCGGTCGAGGACACGGTCAAAGTTGTTCTTCACTTCTCGGTAGCGGTCGAGCTGTTCCGACCAGCCGCTTTTAATGATATTCCCCTCGGTGGGCGACGCGGACGGTTCGTCTAAAATCGCCCGCTCAATAAGGTTGATAATCTCCTGCGCCTGTGCCGTATCGACCGGCGCAATGGCGGCATTCCCTACAGCAAAAAGCTCG
>NZ_BBPW01000186.1:0-1193 GCF_001028545.1 Treponema endosymbiont of Eucomonympha sp.
GTCGACCTGAAGTACGCGCACTATATCTAACACCAGGACCAGCGAATCGAGAAGTTCAGGAGAATGGAAAACGCCCGAATCCCGCCGGACTTCGACTACGGCGCGCTCCCCGCGCTCTCGGCGGAATCCCGCCAGAAGCTGGAAGCCGTCCGCCCGCTCACGCTGGGACAGGCGAGCCGCATTTCGGGAATCCGCGCGTCGGACATGATGCTGCTCATGGTATATCTGCGCTGAAAAGGCGTTTCGCACGGGTAATGTCCGAATTCCCTGAAGAAACTCGGCATAAAAGAGGCGAAGCAGAACGTTCGAGTTTTATGTAGTTTACTGAAATGAGGTGAGAAATGAAAATAAATCACGTTGCAGTATATGTAACCGATTTGGAAAAAGTACGGACATTTTATGAAAAATACTTTCATGCAAAATCAAACAGAATGTATCATAATCAAAAAACAGGATTAAAAACCTATTTTTTAGAATTTGACGGCGAATGCCGTATTGAAATTATGACAAAAGGAAATTTAAATAATAGAGCAAAGGAATTAGATGCTATCGGGTATATGCATAATGGATTTACTGCTGGGAATAAAAATAATGTAGACGAATTAACAAAAAAAATTGAAAAATGACGAGTATAACATAATAAGCATGCCAAGAATAACCGGAGACGGTTATTATGAGAGCTGTGTTCTTGATTCGGAAAACAATCAAATAGGAATTGTTGCATAAATTATTACCATAAAGCAAAATAATGGGGTACGGCAGCGCCGCCGGACTTCCTCTTAGAACCGCTGTGGGTATTTTTAGGGTTTCTGCACATACAATGCGCAGGCACGGTTCGGGTTTTTGAGAAACCTCGGCATAGGGATAAAGCCTGTGCGCTGCAAACTCGCGGCATATAGGAAAAAACGGGTGAAGGGCGTAGAGGCAAGCATCGAGCGGGAGAGAAAGGGAACGGGCAAAGTCTGTCTCTTTCTCGTCTCACAGGGAAAACGGTTTTGCCGTTTTCCCTGTGACGGCATACGGGCAAAGCCGGACGCGACCCGAGGCGGCGTTTTTGAGCCGCTCGCAGGACCTTGCGAATAGCCCGCAAGATCTTGCGAGTCATTCGCACGATCTTATGAGCGGCTCGCGGGCTTGTATGAGCCGGCTCGCAGGACCTTGCGAGTGACTCGTACGATTTTATGAGCGGCGCA
>NZ_BBPW01000187.1:0-1196 GCF_001028545.1 Treponema endosymbiont of Eucomonympha sp.
GCTCGGCAGACCCGGTAGGTTCTTATCCGTACTACGGCTTTAATCGCCCCTCGGTCGGCTTGCTCGACAACACCACTGGTGGAAATCGTCAGCATATCGCTCGATAGCCGCAGTAGCCGCATATCCGTATTGCGGCTTTATGTCGCTCCTCGATTGGCTCTCACGACAGTCCCGGTAGGTACTTACCTCTCTGTCAAGTTTCCTCAAGAAACTTGAACGTTACCCGCAGGGTAACGCGAAACACGGGCAGGTTTGGCAGTCAAACATGAGCAGGTTTCAAAGCCTGACACGGGCGTGTCATAACCCCTGACGCGGGCAGGTCTCACAGGGGAAGCGACTTTGCCGCTTCCCCTGTGAGACGAGGAAGGGAACGCGGCAAAACCCGTTCCCTTCCGCTCCATTTCGGCAAGCCCTATGTCGCCCCTCGGTCGGCTCCCACGGCAGCCCGGTAGGTTCTTACCCGTATTACGGCATATTGGCTTTCGCCCTTCGGTCGGCTTGCTCGGTAGGCACGGTAGCCGCTTACCCGTACTACGGCTATAGGCTTTCGCCCTTCGGTCAGTCCGCTCGGTAGCCTTGCTGGTGGAAATCGCCAGCATATCGCTCGGCAGGTAACTGCTCACTGCCTCTGTTAAACCCTTAACGCCGCCCCTCGCCGCCCACGGTGCGTAAAGCGAAACACGAGCACCTCGCTTGGTGGGCACCAAGGGAAACACTTGGTGCGCGTGCAGGGAGTCGCTTGGTGGGTAGCGCCCGCCGCCCTTCGGCAAGCTTTCTTGATAAACACAGTAGCCGCATATCCGTATTACGGTTTTATATCGCCCCTCGGTCGGCTCGCTCGGCAACCCGGTAGGTGCTTACCTCTCTGTCAAGTTTCCTCAAGAAACTTGAACGTTACCCGCAGGGTAACGCGAAACACGGGCAGGTCGTCATAGGTAACGCGGCACTCCCCGCACAGGCAGCGCCCCGCCGCCCCCTCGGTAAGCCTTCTTGATAAACACGGTAGGCGCTTACCCGTAGTATGGCATAGAGGCTTTCGCCCTTCGGCAAGCCCGCCCGGTGCCAGCAGCTATGCCCGTACCTATACGCGCCGCGCGCAAAAAAAAAGCGGGACTGCCTTGCGGCAGCCCCGCCCCCGCCAGCGCCCAGCGACTGCCCCGCGCGGTGCGCCGGGACGACCCCGGGCTTGGCGCCCC
>NZ_BBPW01000188.1:0-1180 GCF_001028545.1 Treponema endosymbiont of Eucomonympha sp.
TCGACCCCTGCACCGCGTCCATAGCGGCGACCACTTGGTCCATAGTCGCCGCGTTCTGCCGCCGTTTGCCTCTCCTGCCCCTGACGTTCACCGTCAGGGCGCGAACATACCGGCGGAAGATGAAGCCCTGCCCCGGCAGGTCGAGCCGACCTTTGCGCACGATGATTCCCTCCAGCAGTTCCACGTCGGTGCGGGGCACCAGGAAATACACGACTTCTTTTTCCACCGGAATCGTAACCCGCAGCAGTCCCAGCCGGTCCCGCAGCCCCAGCCCGCGCCCGAACGAAACGGACGGCACACACAAGCCCATATCCAGCACCGTTTCCGCAAGCGCCGCCGCCATACCCCGCTGTACGACGCAGGAGAGCATGGCGTAATTCTCCTGGACGGCTGATTTTTCTGGCACGCCGCATCGGTGTTCAAGCCGTTCCTCGTCGAATTCAAGCGGCGCGCTGCGGGACAGTTGCGCCGTTTCCGCAAAGACCGAGCCGTGCCCCGGCAGGAACAGGTCGGCGGCTTCGGCAATGCGGCGCATAACGCCTTCCTCGAAATGGGGAGGGACATAGAAGCGGTACACGCTGGCGCGGGCTTCTTCGGTTCTTGTCGGCGGGCGCAAGCCGAACCACGCGGAGCGATCGAGCAGTCCCACCTGCTTGCTCCGCTGCACGAACACTTCGGGTATGCCTAAATCTTCCAGCGCTTCGTTCACGAACGGCACAACGTTCGTGTCGATGAGGCAGCTTATCCGTGAGTATTCCGTCGTTTCGCGCATTATGCCGCTCCTTTTCCGCGCCTGACGGTGCCTTTCGCGCGGATTTGGGTCAGAATGCCCGACACCAGCACGGCGAGAATAGGGAAGACGCTCGCCGTCGCCACCACCCCGAAGGCGTCTGCCACGCCCGCTTCCTTGCCGATTCCCAGCCCTGCCGCGATAACGAGCGGCACCGTAACCGGTCCAGTCGTAACGCCCGCCGAATCCCACGCTATCGCGGCGAATTCCTCCGACGAAAATATCGTCAGGAGCAGCGCGACCGCATAGGGTATGGCGAGCATCCACGAGAGCGGGATTTTATAGAGGATGCAGGCGAATCCGGCAGCCATGCCGAAGCCCACGCCGACCGCCACGTTGGCGACGAGCGTCGTCTTGCGGTAGGTGCCGGTGGTGATTTCCTCGACGGTC
>NZ_BBPW01000189.1:0-1191 GCF_001028545.1 Treponema endosymbiont of Eucomonympha sp.
CCGGGAGTGCTACAAAAAGGCTTCCCGTCCGTACGGCGCGGCTGTCGACCACGACCGCAGAAAAACAAAATCGATTTTCCGCACCTTGATCAGTGGCAATAACCGTACCTCCCGTACTCTGACAAAGTGCGCCGAGAGACAGCAACGACGAACTGGGTTCTCGTATACTCATTGCATCGCCTTTTTCGTCTCGATTCGAATAATGTCGCTCGTTTCGGCGCGTTTCATACCGAGTTCTTTCGACGCGATTCTTTCTACTCTGTCTGAACTTGCTTGCAAGCTGATTTCGGTGATAAGTTTTAGGTTGCTTTCGACAAGTTCAATTTGCCCTTTTTCAAGGCGGTTTATTTCTGCTTCAAGTTTCTGAGACCGACGCGCACGGGTTCCCGCAAGCATTAAAAGAGTCGGGACAGAAATAACCGTTACGCACAATAATGCCGGTTTCAGTGACCAAAGTATGCTGTGTTTTCTTTTCATTCTTCTTTTACCTGATAATACACCGTTGCCGTTCAGCATTCATGCTGCGTAATTTTCGCACGACTCGGAGGCGCGCGCTTCGCGCCGATGCATTGCCAGTGCATTCGTCTTTCTGCGCTTCAACTGGCTTTTTGGTTAGCAATTCGGCGGAGGGCGTACCTTCGCACATGCATATCGGCTGTTCGGGAAAACAAACACAAGCTTTTGCCAGATTCCGAAAAAAACGCTTGACGATGCGGTCTTCAAGCGAATGAAAGGTTATCACGCCCAGCTTCCCTCCCAACTTTAATGCCGAAAAAGCGTCGGGAAGCGCAGATTCCAGCCGATGAAGCTCACCATTTACCGCGATTCGCAATGCCTGGAAAGTTTTCGTCGCTGGATGAATTTTCCTGTGCCGATACGATTCGGGTACTGCACGAAAGACCGTTTTCGCGAGTTGAATCGTCGTCCCTGACGCCTGCTTCCCGTTTTCCTTGATTTCTGCGGCGATTCGCCTGCTGTATCGTTCATTCCCCCAATGGTACAGCAAATCGGCAACCTCTTTTTCGCTGCATATATCCAGCAATTCGGCAGCGGTAATACCCGCCGACGGATGAAGCAGCATATCGAGCTTTTCGTTCTTATGGAATGAAAACCCTCTGCCTGACAGTTCATAATGAAACATCGAAACACCTAAATCAAACAAGATGATATCCGGTTCAGGATTTCCGGCGG
>NZ_BBPW01000190.1:0-1146 GCF_001028545.1 Treponema endosymbiont of Eucomonympha sp.
ACCTTACCCGCGCGCGGCGCGGGTAACGCCGCTCACTGGTTATAGGCAAACCACGAAATGTTGCTCGCGTCCGCCTTCCGGCTTGCCACGCGACATTATACGCAGTTAAAGGCGAACCACCGAATGCCTCTCGCGTCCGCAATAAGGTAGGGGGACTCGCCACCTTCACGTTTCTCTATAACAGAAACGCCCGCCGCCGTCAAAGCCTCTGCGGTTTTGGCGCAGGTCTCCTCCTCCCTGCTTGAGAATATGAACAGGATTGCCGGCGCGTCCCGCTCTTTCTGTGCTTTCTGGACTTCGGGATTCTCTCGGATAAAATCGCGGTCTTTAAGCGAATTGGTAAAGTTTCCGTGCGCGGGCGCATAATGCAGGAAACACGTGTTTTTGACGTTTAGCCGCATTCCGCTCTTCGTTAGAATGTCCGTTTCGTCGTTGTTGACGTCGTCCATATACCCGCCGCCTCATTCCCGACGCCGTGCAGCAGCCTCGTGTCGAAGCGCGCCCAGCAGTACTTGCGGAGGTTGCTGGTGCGGTACACCTCCGTCCCGATTCCCACCCATGCGAGCCGCCGCTCCCAGTCGTTAATATCGCTCTGAAAGTATTCGTAAATCGTCGTCTTGCCGCCCGGCTCCGAACTGTACCCGTCGCAGTCCCCGCCCGCGTGCGCGTAGTTCTTGAAGTAGAAGTCGTAATACCCGTCATTGTACTTGGCGTCCGGGGCTCTGCGCTCCGCGTCCACCGCCGCATTCCGCGCGCCCGGCGCCGGTTCCTGTCGGCAGGCGACAAACGCGCCCGTCCCAGCGCCCAAGACACCCGCCGTTACGGCGGCGGTCAAAAGCCTTCTCGCAGCGTTCACCTTTTCCCTCCGGTACATTCGATATGGATAAAACACGCCCCGCGCTTTGTCAAGAGGTTTTGGGGCAAAAGCGGCGGGGGAACGAGCGGCGCGGGTCAGGCGGGCGAAGGCGCGTCTATCAGCATGGCGTCGCCGTAAGAAAAGAAGCGGTATTTGTGCGCTATCGCCTCGCCGTATGCCCGCATGATTCGCTCCTTCCCCGCAAACGCGCACGCGAGCATGAGGAGCGTCGATTCCGGCGGGTGAAAGTTCGTGAACAGCAGGTCGGCGGCGCGGAAGCGGTAGCCGGG
>NZ_BBPW01000191.1:0-1144 GCF_001028545.1 Treponema endosymbiont of Eucomonympha sp.
GAGACACCTGCACGGGCGGGCACGAGACACCTGCGCGGGCGGGCACGAGACACCTGCACGGGCGGGCACGAGACACCTGCACGGGCGGGCACGAGACACCTGCGCGGGCGGGCATGAGGCACCTGCGCGGGCGGGCATGAGGCACCTGCGCGGGCGGGCACGAGACACCTGCGCGGGCGGGCACGAGACACCTGCGCGGGCGGGCACGAGACACCTGCGCGGGCGGGCATAAAAAAAGAGCAGGGCGTTTTGCCCTGCTCTGTGCGCTTCTGCGTCCGCCGTATCTCTTTATACCCGCTTAATCGCTGTGATTTCTTTCAGGTTAAACTCAACATAGCAATACTCCCCGGCTTTGCTCGTGCTGTAATAGTCGGTAACCGTTATCCCCTGTGCTTCCAGTTTCTTGCGGAGTCTGTCATTGGTATAGCGCCAATAGTGCTCAACATGCACCGTCCTGTCGGTTCCAAGGACATAGTCTTTTTCAAGGTCATCTATTCTTTTCGCTTCGTCTCCCCACGCAGAGTTTTTGAGTGGGGTAACCATATTGTCCTTTTCAAACTCATAGTCTACCCACCCTCTCGGACCGCGAATACTGTAACGAGGGGCAAGTTCTTCAACATACCTGCCGGCGTCCGCTGCCTGAGCCGCCGCGTCCGCGAACCCGTCGCAGGAATACAGCGCGAAACCCGCGCCCGCCGCCAGCGCGAGAGCCGAAACAATGCCGAGCACTGTGTTTCTTGTTTTGTTCATTTGAGAACTCCTTACCGAACCGTTGTTACTGCCCCGTGCGCATACGATGCCGTGGGCATATGCGTTCAGCGGTAGCCGAACGTCCGAGTTCTTTGAAAGAACTCGGCATATATGCGCGTCCCGCTTCTTCGCGCCCCTCGGCAAGCCCGCTCGGTAGCCGCGGTATGCGCTTATCCGCCCTATGGCTTTCGCCCTTCGGCAGGCAACTCGCGCCGCCCGCCCCCGCCGCATTGTCCCAGTATAATTCCGCGTCCGCCGCAAGTCAATACTTCAATTCCCGCGCACACGCGGGCACAAAAAGAGCAGGGCGTTTTGCCCTGCTCTTTCGCGTCCTGCCTATATGCGCCGCGAGTTTGCGTAAGCAAACTCGGTAAGCAAGCCGTAGGCTTGCGCG
>NZ_BBPW01000192.1:0-3651 GCF_001028545.1 Treponema endosymbiont of Eucomonympha sp.
CGGCAGGCGCAATCGGCGGGCTTGCCGCCATAGGCATCGGGTGCGGCAATGACTTGAACCGCGATTTTCCGCTAAACACGGCTGAAAAGAGCGTTGCCGCCCCAAGAGCGGGGTTTGAGATTACAGATAACATATACCTGATAGGACCTAAAGGCGAAGTCTCAAAACCGATTAGGGGAACCGTGTTTGACCCAATTTGGCTATGCATATGGGGACCGCCGCGCACGGTAAAAATCCCGCATTACTGGCGATACGCGAATGCCGCGTACCGGCAGGCGCTTGAAAAAGCCGGTTTCGACATTGTCGAGTATTACAGCACGTCACGGCCGGGCGCAGATTGCTATGTTGCAATCAATACGTTCCAAATTCAGGGCTATAACAAGCGTTAAACTGAAGCGGGAAAGCGGGACATTCAGGCGGGGACGGGCGAAATATAAATTGATTACCGCCCTGATACGGAGGGTTAACTGAAAAAGCCCTTATTCGCCGTGCTGATTGCGCTAATGGGGGCGTCCGTCTTCGCATGCGGCAGATGAAGCCCAAAAGCAGGCGGAACAAGAAGCCACCGGGTTTCGCACGGCGCATAAACGGGTACCGGCACTGCCCGCTCTATGCGCCGAGTTTTCTGAAAGCAAGGCCTCTCTGCCGCCGCGGGTTTCCCGCATACAGGCTTTGCCCTTATGCCGGGTTCTCTGAAAGAACTCGATCGTTGCCCCTACTTCGCGCAACCTCTACGCAGAGTTTCCTGTGCGCCTGCGGCGGTACAGGAAACTCGATCGATACCCGCGCATAGCGCGGGTATCGCCGCCTACTCGTACATTCCAGACAGCTTCCGGTACACGGCGTTCACCTGTGCCTTCTGCTCTCCGGCAAAGCTCTGCGCCGCCTCGTCTATGAGCGTTTCAAGGCTCGAAAGGCTCTCGTTCAGCGCGGTCGGAAAGCCGCGCGACACCTTGTAGCAATAGCCGCCGCGCCCGTCGGTGAATAGCCCGATAAAGCCCAGTTCCTGTCCGGCCGGCTTCGCCCGCGTAACGCGCAGAACCCAGCCGAGCGACGACACCAGCTTTTCCGCGGACGCGGCGTCGTCCGAGCGGAGGCGCGCTTTCCGCCCCCACTCGGTTTCGGCGAGTGGCGCAAGGTCGAGGTTCTCCGCCGCCTTCGCAATGAGCGCCGCCTTTTCGCCCGACAGGAGCGGGCGGTCCTGCACCGTGAGCATTCCGCGGAACCCCGCGATTCGGGCGCGGGACGCGTCGTCTTTGGCGGCTTCAAGCGCGCGGCGGAACTGCTCAAGCGGCAGCACGAGGTATTTCTTGCCCTTCAGCTTCGTAAGGGCGAAGCGCTCGCCGCCGAAAAGGACGCTTTCCTCCTTCGCGCCGTCGGCTGCCGCGCCGCCGTCTTTTCTGCGGCGGGGTGAAGCGTCCGTCGGCGTGTCCGCGGCGGCTTTGCCCTGCCTGCCGCCCAACAGAGGCGGCGTTTCTGCCGCGCCGTTCCTGCCGCGCCGTTCCTGCCGCGTTGCGTCGAGCGCCGTGTCGAGCCCGGCGTCTATCCGCTTCAGAAGCGGGCGAGCGAGCGGCGACACCGACATTGCGAACATGCGCGAGGTACGGACGATTTCGCCCGCCACGATATAGAGCGGGTCGCTGCGGAACACGCTGCTTCCGGGGTGAATCTGGATATGGTCGGCGGTGAGGCTCCGGTAGCTCTCTCTGCCTTCGCGGACGCATACGAACTGAATCATCCCCGCCGCGACGCAGCACAGGTAATCGTCCATAGAGCCGCCAGACGAAACGGGCAGCCCCAGCCGCGCGGCGATTTGCTCAAGCTGTTCCTTTATGTTGCAGATTTCCGTCATAACCTGATAGTCGAGGTAGTTCTTTTCGCAGAACTGCTCCTTGTTCGTAACGGCGACGAAGGTACGGTACATTTTAAGGTAGGACACGAAGTCGCCGAGCAGGTCGCGGAAGGCGTGGTGCGCTTTCCGCGCGTCCATTTCCTTGCCGGCCGGCAGGACGAACGGCGACTTCGCTGAAAGAAAGGCGGCGGCTATGAGCACTTCCTCCAGCACATCGGGGTAGCGCTGAATCGACTCGGCGATGATGCGGCTCTGGCGCGGCAAAAGCGGAAACTCCGCCATAAGTTTGCCGGTGCCCGACAGCGTATTGTCCGCTTCGAGCGCCTTCAGCATGCGGAGCGTGTCGACCGCGCCGCTCATGCCCTCGCGCCCGGGCGGGGAGATAAAGTCGAAGCGCTCAAAATCGGTGATTCCCAGTTCCGCCATTCGGAGCGCCACTTCCGAAAGGTCGGTGCGGTGGATTTCTTCCTCCGTGTACAGCTCGCGCTTTTCAAAGTCCTCGCGCGCATACAGGCGGTAGCACGTCCCCGCCTCGGTGCGCCCCGCGCGCCCCTTCCGCTGGTTGCAGGACGCCTTCGACACCGGCAGTTCCGTCAGGCTCGACGTGAAGTTCCGCGCGTTGTACGCGTTGAGCTTCGCCAGCCCCGTGTCTATGACGGCGGTAACGTCGGCTATGGTTACGCTCGTCTCGGCTATGTTCGTGGAGAGAATCAGCTTCTTCCTGCCGGACGGCGGCGGAGCGAACACGCGCTCCTGCTCCTCTTTGGAAAGCCTGCCGTACAGCGGCAGCAGCCAGAGCCGCCTTCCGAAGGGCAGCGAGGCGAGCAGGCGGAGGCAGTCCTTGATGATTTTCTCGCCGGGCAGAAAGCAGAGAATCGCGCCGGACTCTTTGCCGGCGAGCACGCGCTCGACCGTCGCCGCGATTTTCTGGAGCAGCGCGTCCGCGGCGGCGGGCGAAATGGTGCTCGTGACGCCCGCGGGCGGGTCATAGACGACGTTTACGGGATAGGTAACCGTGTCTATGGTTACAATCGGCGCGCCGTCGAAGTAGTGCGAGAACGCTTCGGCATTCATAGTCGCCGACGAGATAATCACCTTGAAGTCTTTCCGCTCCGCGAGGACGCGCTTCAGCAGCCCCAGCGTGAAGTCTATGTTCAGGCTGCGCTCGTGCGCCTCGTCCACCATGACGACGGAGTATTTGGACAGGCACGGGTCGAACTTCACCTCCTGCAGCAGAATGCCGTCGGTCATGATTTTTATGCGCGTGGAGAAATCGGTCTTGTCCTCGAAGCGCATTTTGTAGCCGACCAGCCCCGGGTACGCGGTGCCGAGCTGTTTGGATATGAACTCGCTCACCGACAGCGCGGCGATTCGGCGCGGCTGCGTAACGCCGACGATTCCGGCCGCCGAATAGCCCGCTTCGTGCAGAATCACGGGTATCTGCGTGGTTTTGCCGCTTCCGGTGGGGCTTTGCACCACCACCGCCTGTTCGTCCGCGAGGGTGTCGAGAATGCGCTGCTTCTGCTCGTATACCGGCAGCGACGTGTATGTGAATGCCATATCAGCGTATGCTAGCACAAACGCGCGCCGCTTGCCAGCGCATAGGTAAGCGGGGTAACGGCATAGCGATACAAAAGGCAGGGCTTGCGCCCCGCCTTTTGCCTGTATTCCGCCCCTGCCCTATCCGCGGGTCACGCCGCCGTTTGCCGCGCCTGCGCCGGCTCTTTCGCCTCAATGCCGGCTTCAAGCCGGAACAGATCAAACGGCACAAAGTGTGTAA
The DNA here is from genome assembly GCF_001028545.1 of Treponema endosymbiont of Eucomonympha sp. Lineage (NCBI taxonomy): Bacteria > Pseudomonadati > Spirochaetota > Spirochaetia > Treponematales > Treponemataceae > Treponema > Treponema endosymbiont of Eucomonympha sp. The sequence goes on from NZ_BBPW01000192.1 coordinate 3,633, forward strand.
AAACCGAAGCGCTCTTCAT
>NZ_BBPW01000193.1:0-1137 GCF_001028545.1 Treponema endosymbiont of Eucomonympha sp.
AGCAAACTCGGTAGCAAGCCTCTTTACCTATAACGCCGAGTTTCCTCAAGAAACTCGGTCGCACGTATTCGGTGTGCAGTAGCGCGCCGAATACGTGCGCAGTATACTGTCCTCCCATGAACACCTCCCCCGTAAACCGCCTCATACTCGGCGACAATCTCGAAATCCTGAAAGGAATGAACGGCGAGACTGTCGACCTTATCTATCTTGACCCGCCGTTTTTCAGCAACCGCAATTACGAAGTCATCTGGGGAGACGCGGGCGAAAAGCGCAGCTTTGAAGACCGCTGGGAAGGCGGAATGGAGCACTATATCGGCTGGCTCAAGGAGCGCGTCGAGCATATGCACCGCGTCTTAAAACCGACGGGCAGCATATTTCTGCACTGCGACTGGCACGCCGACGCATACATTCGGGTCGGGATTCTGGACAGGATATTCGGCATAAATAATCTGGTGAATGAAATTTCGTGGAAACGCACCACGAACCCTCATAATGATTCGAGACAAGGCGCAAAACATTTTGGGCGCATTACCGACATTATCTATTTTTATGCGAAGGACAGTAAGGTTTATACGTTCAATTCGCAATTTGAACGATATAGAAGCGATTATATCGCCGCCGCTTACAGCAAGTCCGATCCTGACGGACGGCGTTTCAAAGCGTCGGAACTATCCGCTGCCAAGCCGGGCGGCGACACCAGTTATGAATGGCACGGATGTCTGCCGCCCATAGGACGATATTGGGCGTATTCAAAAGAAAATTTGAACGAGTTTGAACGAAACGGTCTTATTTGGTTTTCGCCTCACGGCAGACCGTATTTGAAACGCTATTTAGACGAAATGCCCGGCTCCAGCATCAATAATTTTTGGGATAACTGTGTCTTTAGAAGCAGAGACGAGCGAATCGGCTACCCGACGCAGAAGCCGCTCGCCCTGCTTGAGCGAATCATCAAATGCGCCAGCGACGAAGGCGCTCTGGTGCTCGACCCGTTTATGGGCGGGGGCACGACTATCGCGGCGGCGGACAAACTGGGGCGCCGCTGGCTCGGAATCGACCAGTCGCCGCAGGCGGTCAAGGTTACCGAATACCGCCTGAACCGGCAGCAAAACCCGCAGGGGCAAGGCGACCTGTTCGCTG
>NZ_BBPW01000194.1:0-1126 GCF_001028545.1 Treponema endosymbiont of Eucomonympha sp.
AAGCGGTGTATGTCCCCATACAGCACGGGGACCTGTGCGCCGCGGGGTGGGTGCTGACCGTGAGTAATGCCGACGGCGCGCGCCGCTCGCTCGCGTACCTGACCGACTGCAATTACATTTCGCCGGAATCCATAGACCGGATTCGCCGCGCCGTTGCGGGGAGCGCGGCGCTTGGGCAGGCTGCCGACGGCGTTCTTGAACACGTGATTATCGACGGACTCCGCATACGCCCGCACGTAACGCATTTCTCGTTCGACGAGGCGCTTGAATGCACCGTAAAAATCGGCGGCGCACAGACGTGGATAACCCATATCTGCCACGACGTCAGCCACGCAGATATCGCGGCGTATTGTGCCGAGCGGAACCCGTCGCCGGACAAGCCGGTTTTGCCCGCATATGACGGCTTGGTTTTGCACGTCGGCGAATGAACAGGGCAAACGCCCCGCTCTTTTTTTGCGCGCAGCCCCGCGCCGCCCGCTCGCAAAACCCGCTCGGCAGGAACGGTAGGCTCTCCCACACGTGCATGCAGGCTTTCCGCACGCACGGGCAGCGCCCGCCGCCCTTTGGCAAGCTTTCTTGATAAACACGCTAGGTAGTGTGGACTGGATAGGGGAAAAGAGGTAAAATAGAGGCATGAAAGAAAATGAAGGCATTCACCGGCACGATATAAGCGACGAGGCGTGGGAACGGATAAAAGAACTGCTGCCCGGACAGGCAGGAAAACGCGGGGGAGTAGCGAAAGACAACCGTTTGTTTATCAACGCGGTAGCGTGGCAGACGCGCACGGGCGCTCCGCGGAGGGACATGCTGCCAGAATTCGGGAACTGGAACAGCATACACAAGCGGTTTTGCCGCTGGCGGGAAAAGGGAATATGGAAAATGCTGGAGGACGCCGCAATAGGCGAGCCTGCCGGAGATATCTTTATGATAGATTCGACGTATATCAAGGCACACGCGGACGCGTGCGGGGCGCGCGGCGGCACTCAGGACATCAGCCGTACAAAAGGGGGCTGAACAGCAAATTACATTTGGTAGTTGACGAGTACGGGATACCGGCAAGCGGCATTGTGACAAGCGGTACTATCGCGGATTGTAATCAAGCGCCTCTCCTTATGGAGGATTTGGA
>NZ_BBPW01000195.1:0-1201 GCF_001028545.1 Treponema endosymbiont of Eucomonympha sp.
TAGCGAGTCTTCTTTAGACACTGCGTCCGATTCGTTAGCGCACCCGAATAATGCAAGGGAAAAATACAGCAAACCAGAGATTGTAACAGCAAAACTTTTTTCATAACTATTTTCCTTGATTCAGCGTAATCGAAATATACTGTAGTATAGGCGAAAAATATTTATCAAGCAAAAAAAACTGCCTCGCTCCACTCCCCGTTCCGCTCCTCACCCTGCCACGTCAAAGGCGTCCCGGCAGGTCTGGGTCGCTGTTATGTCGCGCGCAGGTTTTGCTTATCTGCCGGGGTTCCGCCGTTGCCAAAACGCCGTCCCGTTTTGAGGGGAGCCCGTCTGTACTCATGTTCTTGCCTCTCTTTTATATGACCGCGATTTGCCGTTCAGCCGTTTTCGCTGTAGCCTTTGCTTTGTCCGCTGTAGCGGCTGGCTTAAGCGCTATAGCCGCTACCGCATCCGCTGTAGCCTTTGTCTCATCGGCTATAGCCGTTACCGCATTCGCTGTAGCCTTTGTCCCGTCGGCTATAGCCGCTGCCCTGTCCGCTGTAGCCTTTACCCTGTTGGCTATAGCCTCTGCCGCATACGCTATAGCCTCTGTCCCGTCGGCTATAACTTTTACCGCATCTGCTGTAGCCTCTGCCTTATCCGCTATAGCCGTTGCCCTATCCGCTGTAGCCTTTGTCCCATCGGCTATAGCCGTTACCGCACCTGCTATAGCCTTTACCCTGTTCGCTGTAGTCTTTGACCTGTCGGCTATAGCCTTTGCCGTATGATATGCCGCGGATACGCCTTATTAGAACGCGTATTCGCCCTGTTTGGGCGCATATTCGCCTTATTGGGGCGCGTATCTTTGCGGACGCGCCGCCGACGCCGCCTTTCGCAGAAAAGCCGCAAAATCGCCTGACAGCACGGCGGAGCGCGCGGGGAACGGCTCCGCCGCCGGAATAGCTTTGAAAAATACCGGCGTTTTTACTTGTTTTTTTTACCGCGCGGCGCTATCGTATATAAAAATCGTTCGGCGCGTGTGCGCAGAGGGCTTAGCACGAATGAAAAGAATGACGCTCGGTCTTGCCGCTTTGGCGGCAGGCGCAATCGGCGGGCTTGCCGCCATAGGCATCGGGTGCGGCAATGACTTGAACCGCGATTTTCCGCTAAACACGGCTGAAAAGAGCGTTGCCGCCCCAAGAGCGGGGTTTGAGATTACAGA
>NZ_BBPW01000196.1:0-1127 GCF_001028545.1 Treponema endosymbiont of Eucomonympha sp.
CACTTTAGCGCGCGCGCCGTCCGAATACGCGAGCGTCTCCGCAATGACGAGCTTGCCGGAGAAGTAATCAAACTGCGTCCGCACGTAAGTGAAGTCGTTTATGCGGCTGATAATCTGCGCCGCGTCTTTTCCCAGCCCGTTCAGAATGACGCGGAGCGGGGTTTTCCGGCTCTTGTTCGCGTTGTTCACAATGCCTATCGCGCCTTCAGCCGCGGCAAACGATTCATGCCCGGCAAGGAACGCGAAGCATTTCGTCTCGTCCCGCAGAAGCATCGCGCCGAGGTTGCCGTGCCCGATTCCGACTTTGCGGTCTTCCGCCACGGAACCGGAAATGCAGAACGCCTGCAAGCCTATACCGATAGCCTCAGCCGCGTCAGACGCTTTTTTGCAGCCTTTTTTGAGCGCGATAGCCGCACCCGCGTTGTATGCCCAGCCCGCATTTTCAAACACGATAGGCTGAATGCCCCGCACGATTTCGAAGGGGTTGAACCCCTTCGCCTTGCAGATTTCCGCGGTTTCCTCCACGCCGGAAATGCCGTACTCCTTGAGCACGGCGTTTATCTTGTCGATTCTGCGCTCGTAGCTTTCAAACAGTGCCATTCTGTGTACCTCCTATTCTTCCCGCGGGTCGATAAACTTCACCGCGCCGTCCGCTTCGGCAAAGCGCCCGTAATGCCCGCTCGCCGCCTTGAGCGCTTCGTTCGCGTCCGCACCCTTCCGAATCGCGTTCATCATCTTGCCTAAATTGACGAACCCGTACCCGATGATTTGGCTGTCTTTGTCCAAAGCCAGCTTCGTAACATAGCCCTCCGCCATTTCAAGGTAGCGCGCGCCTTTCTTTCTGGTGCCGTACATGGTGCCGACAAGGCTGCGGAACGGTTTGCCCAAATCCTCCAAGCCGGCGCCAATTGGAAGCCCCCCTTCAGAGAACGCCGTCTGGCTCCGCCCGTAGGCGATTTGCAGGAACAGTTCCCGCATAGCCACGTTTATAGCGTCGCACACCAAATCGGTATTGAGCGCTTCGAGCAGTGTTTTGCCCTGCAGGATTTCCGCCGCCATAGCCGCCGAATGCGTCATTCCCGAACAGCCGACCGTCTCGACCAGCGCTTCTTCTATGACGCCGTTTT
>NZ_BBPW01000197.1:0-1114 GCF_001028545.1 Treponema endosymbiont of Eucomonympha sp.
GACGAACGGACGGCGCTGTTATCTGTGGAATAGCGGACAGTTATGCTGTCGGCTTTCGGTGCATTTCGGTTTGCGTCCGGATTAGGCGAAGCGGCTTCAGAATGGGTCCGAAAGGCGGTCGGTGGCTGACCCGTTTTACTTGACTGCAAATACCGTTCAATATCTACCTGCGAGACCCGTACCTGTTTTCCAACTTTTGACGAAGGGAGTTCTCCGCGTTTAATGAGTTCATATACGGTATATTTTTTTATCCGGAGCTGTTTTGCAACGTCGTCTGCAGTCAAAAGATTCGACATCATACGGTATAACGCTCCTCGTCAGTCCGCAGTTTTCTTGGAGACGATATGTACCTTTCCCGTTCGTTTTGGCATATTGTCGTGTTGATTTTTTTTTATATAACGTTGTTTTTGCGGCAAGGCAGCGACGGGTTTCTTTTTCTCCGCGACGCGCTTTTCGCGCGCTTTCCGGTCTTTTTCGATAAACGACAGAGAATCGTCCAACCCTTTGAAGAACTGCTTCATATCGTCAGCAAACACTACAATAGCGCGGCGATTAAAATCTTCACCGTTCATGCTTTTGCTTTCGACAACTTGCAAAAAGACGTCTCCCATCCGGTTTTCTTTGACGTTAAAGAAATAAGAACGGTTATCCAAAATCACTTTCGTAGTGAAAAGTTCGCCTCGTACGCTCATACTGCCCTCATTTGCCGCAATTTGCACTAATATAGCACACCGTGCATTCTAAATCAACGACGGAGAAATCGTATGTAAAATAGTTTACGCTTGAAGAATAAAGAATCCCCGCTGCAAGCAGCGGGGTATCAGACCTTAGAAGAAACTAATGAATGCGCTGAACATAGTGTCGAGCTTGTCGTAATGGGCGGCGGCTATCTAGGTAATGTGAACTGGAAGGTAGAGGAACAAACACCTGACATGAATGGCGGAGATGAAAGAAGCGGCAAGTTTTGCGTAGCGTGTGGCAATTCCCCGCCAGCGCTTGAGGGCGCGGAAGACGTTTTCAATGACGTGCCGCGCCCGATACAGTTCATGACTGTACGCTCTCTGCTCTTTCCGGCTTTTAACCGGAGGGATGACGGCTGCTATATCCGCTTCCT
>NZ_BBPW01000198.1:0-1114 GCF_001028545.1 Treponema endosymbiont of Eucomonympha sp.
CGTCTGTATCGGGCGCATATCCCGCGGGTTTGCGCCGAAAATCGTTGCTGAGCCGCGAGTCGCCGCCGCAAGCCCGATGAACGAGCCGATTTCCATATAGTCGGTGCCGACGGCAAAGTCCGCGCCGTGCAGTTCCGCCGCGCCGTTGATTCGGAGAACGTTGCTGCCTATGCCGCTAATGTCCGCGCCCATTTCGTTCAGCAGGCAGCACAAATCCTGCACGTGCGGCTCGCTCGCGGCGTTGGTCAGAACCGTCTGCCCTTCGGCGCGCGCCGCCGCCATAAGCGCGTTTTCCGTCGCCGTAACCGACGCCTCGTCGAGGAATATGTCCGCGCCGCACAGCTTCGCGGCGCGGAAGGAATGCGTGCCGTTCGTAACGGCGATCGCGCCCAGCTCTGTCAGCGCGAGGAAATGCGTGTCCAGCCTGCGCCGCCCGATAACGTCGCCGCCGGGCGGGGGCAGGCGCGCGGCTCCCGTGCGGGCGAGGAGCGGTCCCGCGAACAGAATGGAGGCGCGGATATGCTGCGCCAGCTCGCGCGGAACCTCGGAGCGTATCGTGCCGGACGCTTCTATGCGCCAGTCGTGCGCGCCGAGTCGCTCGACCTTCGCCCCCAGCGCGCGGACGGCGTCGAGCATCACGGCGGTATCCGCAATATTCGGGATATTCCTGAGCGTTACCGGCTCGCTGGTGAGCAGCGCCGCCGCAATGCAGGGGAGCGCGGCGTTTTTGTTGCCGCTCGCCTGAATGCTACCGTGCACCGGCACGCCGCCTTCAATGCGGTATTCGGCCACCGCTATGCGCGCACGGACTGTTCAAGGATTCGGGCGAATTGGTCGGGGCAACTGGTGCCCTTGTCGCCGCACAGGACGCCTTTGAGTCTCTCGACGACTTCCTTCGGCGTCAGCCCCTCGACGAGGCGGGATATGCCCTTCAGGTTGCCGTTGCAGCCGTCGGCAAACACCACGTTGTGCAGCCTGCCGTCCTCAACTTCCCACGTAACGCTGGTAGCGCACGTTCCGTGCAGTAACTTTGTCATAAATACTCCTTTCTTTAATATTGCGCGCATACTCTCCGCATAAATATACGTCATATCCGTTCCGGTCGGCAATTACG
>NZ_BBPW01000199.1:0-1108 GCF_001028545.1 Treponema endosymbiont of Eucomonympha sp.
TTTTGTTCCTCAACGAGCTTATGCGCCAACTCGCCAGTCCGACGCAGGTCCACCGCCCCGTCGAACGTCATCGGAGTCACCATGGCCGTAAGCAGACGGCCAAAAACGGGAGCGGACATGCAAAACCTCCTTGTATAGCTGGTGCCCATGGTAGCCACGAGATGGCCTCAGCGGGATAGGCTGTTAGTGTGAGTCCAGCACAGCCCAGACATCAAGTCCCCGACGCCCGGTCGTGGGAGTACGCCGACGGCTTCGTCGCACCCTCCCCGGCTCTACAGGAGGCCCGCGAAGCAGCCCGCGCTGATCAGTGGGAAGTGCTCGGCAACGGCACCACCGCCTTGCTGACCTTCTTGGCGCGCACCATGCAGGCCGGGAGCGTCGTCACCATCGGCACTGACGCCGGAGTCTCAGGGCTGGCCCTCTTGGAGGGCATGACCGATCATGGTGTCTTGACCAGCATCGACCCCGACGCTGAGCGTCAGGCTGCTGCCCGTAAGGTTCTGAGCCTGGCCCGTATCCGCTCTAATCAGGTGCGCCTCATCACCGGGACTCCGCTGGATGTGCTACCTAAACTGCGTGATGGCGCCTACGACATAGTGCTCATCAATGGCGACCGACTTGAATACGTGGAATACGTCTCCCAGGCCCTACGCTTACTCCGCCCCGGAGGCGTTGTTGTCGTTAACGACGCGCTGGCCAACAACCACATCGCTGATCCGGATAATGAGGACGATGACACCCTCATCATCCGCGAAACCCTCGACTCGGTGCTAGAGACCGAAGAATTCACCCCGGTGCTGCTACCCGTTGGTGAAGGTTTGCTGTTGGCCACGAAAAGTTGAGCTTGCGCGTCTGACGCAAGACAAAACGAATCGGCTCCCCGAAAAATGGGGAGCCGATTCGTGCGTCCTGAAGATCGCTCAATCAATAGGGAACCGTGATTCCTTTACCGACCACCGTCACACCGCCTGGGGCGACGGTGAATCCACGAGCACGGTCGTGGTCGTGGTCGACACCCCCTTGGGCCCCGTCAGGAACCATGACGTCTTTGTCGAGGAGCTCCCGGCGGGACGTCGCCTTTGAACCACTCGTCCACATTGTCATCACG
>NZ_BBPW01000200.1:0-1081 GCF_001028545.1 Treponema endosymbiont of Eucomonympha sp.
GCTTGGGTGAAATCCGCAATCGCTTGGTCGCGGTCGCCTTTGTAGAGACAGGCAGCGCCGCGATTAGTGTAGGCCGACGCATTCGTCGGATCGAGCTTCAGCGCTTGGGTGAAATCCGCGATAGCCCGGTCATAGTCGCCCTTGCGGGCATAGGCATAGCCGCGATTATTGCAGGCGTCCGCAAGGTTCGGGTCGAGCGCCAGCGCTTCCGTAAAGCACGCTATCGCGGTGCTGTAGTCGTCCCGCTCGGCAAAGAGCGTGCCGTTAAAGAAAGCCGCTTGTGCGGCGGTTTCCGCGCTGCCGCAGGGAGCGAGCGCAGCGGCAAGGACAAGCCCTAATGCGGCGCGTTTTATGCTCATCGTATACCTCCGTCACGGGCGCTCCGAATGGAAGCGAGCCCGCCCCTGTATAGCGTCATAGGGAAAGCGGCAAAACCCGCTTCCCCTATGAGACGAGAAAGGGAACGGGCTTTGCCCGTGCCCTTTCTCTCCCGCTCGATAAGCCCGCCCGACGGCTGTGCCTCCCGCCCGTATCGGGGTTTCCGCCCCTCAGCAAAGCGCCCGGCGGGTTCCGCCTACCGCCCTCGTCTCCGCGCCGTTTCAAGCCCCTCTTTTGCGTCCGCGTCATTCGGGTTGAGCTTCAGCGCTTGGGTATAATCCGCGATAGCACGGTCGTAGTCGCCCTTGCCGTAATAGGCAACGCCGCGCAAACGGTAGGCTTTCGCGTCATTCGGGTCGAGCCTGATTGTTTGGGTATAATCCGCGATAGCCCGGTCGTAGTCGTTCTTGCTGTAATAGGCAAAGCCGCGGAACCGGTAGGCAAATGCGTCATTCGGGTCAAGCTTCAGTGCTTGGGTGTAATCCACAATCGCCCGGTCGTAGTCGTTCTTGCTGTAATAGGCAAAGCCGCGGGACCGGTAGGCAGATGTGTCATTCGGGTCGAGTTTGACTGCTTGGGTATAATCCGCGATAGCCCGGTCGTAGTCGCCCTTTTCGCCATAGGCAACGCCGCGAATACCGTAGGCTAACGCGTCATTCGGGTCGAGCTTAATCGCTTGGGTATAATCCGCGATAGCCCGGTC
>NZ_BBPW01000201.1:0-1092 GCF_001028545.1 Treponema endosymbiont of Eucomonympha sp.
CGATTCGATCTCGTCGCCGGGGATTACGGGCTTTCCGCCGCGCTGTTTTACGGCGCGAAAAGCGGTTCCGGCGGCATATCCGGCTCGCTCGCCGTGAGCGAGCTTCCCGTTTCGGCGCGGAACCGCCGCTTCGCGCTGACTGCCGACGCGTTGTTTTCGTACTCGGAGGAACGCGGCATTCGGGCAGACTTCAGCCCGCTCGCGCTGACCTTCGACGGCGTCGACGGGGAGGCGCGCGTGGCGTTTTCGGGCAGCCTTGGCGGCGGCGAACTGACGCTGAACGAGGTTGACTACGCGGATTCCGCTTCGCGCCTCGCCGGTTCCGGGACGCTGACGTGGAACAAAAACGGCGTCGTATTCGATTCCGCGGCAGCGTCGTTCACGCTTTCCGACACCGCCGGTTCCGGCGAAGCATACGGCGTGCGGATAACGGCGGCAAATCCCGCGCGAAAGCCGTTTTCGCTCAGTGCGCTCAAAAACGATTTCATGTATGACGGAACGCTCTCTCTAACGAAATCCGCAGCGGCACATTTTCTGCGGAATCAGCGCGCAGAAAACACCGTTACGGCGGATATGGCGTTTTCGGGCAGCGCCGCCGACCCGTCCGTTTCGCTCCGGCTCGCCGCTTCGTCTATAAACGTCGGCGATAGTCCTTTGACGCTGCAAGGGAAGGCGGACTTTCGGAACCGCACGCTGGAAGTCAGTTCCGCCGCGTCTTGGCAGCAGCAGACTCTCCGTGACGTTGCCTTGAAGTTTTCTCCAGATACCTTCGAGGGAAGTGTCTCCGGCACATACTGCCTCCAGAACGGTGCGAAGGCCGCGGTGCGGCAACCGCCGTTCAGAAACGCCAGCCGCAGCAACCGGCTCCCCCGTTCGGCGCGCCCGTCTAATACCAGTGTGGCAACGGAGCAGCCGTTCAAACTGGACCTTACCCGACAGCACGATAACCTTGTTTTTCATACGTCGGACGGCAAGTCGGTGAACGGCGTGATAACCGGCGCGGGAACAGTACAAATCGCGCTGGGCGGGTTATTTCCAATACACGCCGCCGTTTCAGGCTCGGTTTCCGATTCCGCCCTGAACCGCGCCGAA
>NZ_BBPW01000202.1:0-1077 GCF_001028545.1 Treponema endosymbiont of Eucomonympha sp.
GACCGGTCGCCTTCTTCCATCCCACCGCCCCTTCTTTGAGTTGGAATTTATTGGCGAACAGCAAACGCGGCGGGAAATTGCGTAACGTGAAGCGCAAGCCGTGACCAAAGCTAAAATAAAAGTCATTCAGCGAAAGACAGCTAAACAGATCGGCAGGCTTATTGTGCAACGTAATCGCGTCCATAAAGAAATCAAGCGCAAGCATTCCCGGCACAAGCGGCATTCTGATTTCGGCATAGTTTGACCATAACGCTTCCCCTCGGTTTTCGTAATAAGTCTCGTAGTCGTTCCAGCCGCGCCCGTTAAATATGCCGTCAATATATAATTGACTGTTCGACGATATTGTGCTTTCGTCGGGCGGGAACAAAAGCGACACACCGGAATAAAGCGCCAGCACCCATTTTAAATGCCAATCGTCGCTTACCGCGAAATCAAACAGCGTAACATACCCTTCGGCTTTAGTTTCGGTGCGGAAAAAAAACTCGTTTTCGACGACCGGCAATAGCCCCGTCCAGCCGACGCGCTGGCTGGCAAACCAGCCTTTCGACGGGTCATAATTAATGTCTCGTCCGTCTATGGAAAACGCTGTCCAAACCGTGTTTTTTAACCCCGGGTTGTCGTGGTAATCGCTGATAAGCGTCTCGTAATACGGTTCGTACAGCGCCGAATCATAGTTGTTTTTGATAAGATTGTTGGTCATTCCCGCCGAAAGCGACAGAATCGCAAAATCCGGAGTCCAGCGGTGCCCCAGTCCCGTGCTGAGCGAAAAGGACCACTGGTCATAATCCATGTAATGCCCGCTGTCGAGTCCGTCTGGATAATACACGTACTGCCGAGCGGCGAGCGATTTCCTTGAGCCTTCAGCACTGACGGAAAAACTGAGCGATTTGCCTAAAAACCACGAATCCACATAGCCAACGCTTGCCGATTGCTGATTATTCGAGACGTTCAGGCTGGTTGAAGCATTTTTTCCCGTACCGAACACGTTTGCATCTGAGAGCTGCAAAAAAAGCGAAACGGGCCAATCGTCCGGGTCGGTTACGCCGGAAAACGTCAAGCCAAATTGCACCTGCGTCG
>NZ_BBPW01000203.1:0-1081 GCF_001028545.1 Treponema endosymbiont of Eucomonympha sp.
CGAGGGCTGGAGCATTTTGACGAACTCGATGATTTTGTCGGGGCTGTGCCTGCCCTCGGCGTCGCGTGAATCTATGCAGAGTGCCGTCGCGTCTACGCCGCCGAGATACTTCATCAGCAGCGCCTTGCCCTCCATGACGCCGAGTCCGCCCGGGGGCGTGCAGTCCCCGTCGCCGAGCACCCGCGTCGAATCGGAGACGACCGCCACGAGGTTGCCGCGGTTCGACAGCGAGAACGACTCGTCGTTGTCGCTCCGTATCGTCGTGGAGATTTCGGACACGCCCGGCGTATACCACACGTTGAACCAGTTCAGCCCGTACACGCCGCATTTGGGCACGGTCTGCACCTTGCCGCCGTAAAAACGGTGCGCTTCGAGGGACAGGCGCTTCAGAAACAGCGTCTTTGCCCGCGCTTTCTGGTCTTCGGTAAACCCGCGCGGGAACAGCCCGTCGAGGTCTTTCAGGGAAGGGTCGATTTTCATTATTGCGCCTCTATAGTTTTCGTTTTCCGGCAATATACGGCTACCTTTCGGCAGTATATGTCCGCTGAGCGGTAGTATACGGCAGCCGCGCGCGCAAAAGCAAGCCCACTCGGTAGACGTGGTATATGCATCTCGACACAAAAACAACAGGGCGTTTGCCCTGCTGTTTCATTTTGCGCTCAACCGTCGGTGGGATTTGTCCGGCAGCTTTGTGGGTGGAAGGTTCCAGCAAAGCTCGCTTCGGTAGACAACTAGGTGGAAGCCTTCGGTGGGATTGCTTGGTAGCCTCGTTTTGTCAGCGTGTGCATTTTATTATGCGTCGTTTTCACCGTCGTCATATTTTTTTTGTCCGAAGTCTTTATGAACCCATTCCCGTGTAAAATGCCAGCCAAGTGTTATGCCAAAATTAGGAAACGGAAGAAAATGAAATATAGAGTCCGTCCACGCACATACCAGTCTGCCATAAATGCTTAAATATACCGGCGCTTCCGGCGAAAGCACAAAAGCATATCCCATGTCTGTCGCTGACTTCCAGTTCCAAATCGGTGTTTTTCCTAAAGCAATAACAGGCCATTCGTAGGCAGGATATAAGGTGTAATTT
>NZ_BBPW01000204.1:0-1065 GCF_001028545.1 Treponema endosymbiont of Eucomonympha sp.
ACCGGCGACGCAATTATCGACGCGGTATTCAAAAACCAACCGGATTTGCTGTGGTCGGCTGATTACAAGCGGCTGGACGCCGCGCCGCATTATTTTCTGCGGCTTATCGCTTTCTGCATAAAACAGCGGAGGACAACAAAAGAATATCAAAATTTAATAACAGCGGTGTATTCCCTGTGGAACGCACTCCGGTGCAAACAAGACGATACCGGTCATATCTATCAATACACGTCGCTGCGGGTATTGGAGAACGAGCGGGTTACCCGGCGTTTCCGGCTAACGCCCGCCGGCTATCAAAACGACCCGGAAGAAGGCAAGGTCTTTTATGACAGATTAAAAACCTTTTGCAAGACCGACGCTATATCAACGGTTTTGGACAGCATTAAGAGTAATTCCGAAACAGTCGCGTTTATCAGGAGTTTTACCGCGCTTGAAGACACCCTCTTCATGTGGGACAGCTCGTATGCCGCTCACGGGGAAGGAGCCGCGGTCGGCATAGCGAAACAAAAAATCAACAAAGGCTTCGGAATCGATTCACTCTCTAGAGAAATGAGTTTGCCGGCGCAGTCATTAGAAATGCCGTTCAATACACTTGCAAAAGGAAAAACAGATAACCCGCAAACGGACGCCGTTAAAGACGTATCAAAAAACTACGATGTTGTTCCTATGCAAGAAAAAACGGAACAGCCGAAAGAGAGTGCCGCTGAAGGCGAATCGAAAAAGCCAGTTTCTGTCCCTATGAGCAGCATAGGACTATATAAGGTGTTATATATCGGTGAAACAGCGGAGGGAGAAAACGCCTCGGCTCAAGCAATTTTGGCTAAATTAGGCGAAATTGAAAAAGCGCTGAAAGCGCTTGAGAGCGAATTTGCAAAAGAGGATGCGGCGGAAAAAGAACAATTTATAGATTTCCTTTCCAAATTATTTACACCGGTCGCTCACCTCATAAAAAAAGAGACATACAAACATGAAGAGGAATACCGGCTCCTGTATGTTTCTTCCATATCAGACGAGCACGACAAAGCGATAGCGGATTTTGGCGAAGCGATACGGTTGAAACCGAAA
>NZ_BBPW01000205.1:0-1105 GCF_001028545.1 Treponema endosymbiont of Eucomonympha sp.
GGGTACAGTAATAACGCGCTCACACCCGCCGCCGGCGGTAATTCCTCTCCGCTTGCTTCTTCCGCGGAATCCGTCATATCCGGATCCGCAGAGCTGGCAAGAAGCGCACCGAACGCGAAAAAAACACCGGCAAACAAGAGTACTTTCCCGGTGGGGAGCTTCATGCGCTCCCCACTAATTCTGTAAGGTATTGTGCGGAATTAAAAACGTCGATATCGCGGTACTTCTCGCCGAAACCGATATAGGCGGCGGGGATAGACAGTTCTTTGCTTATGGAGAATGCCGCACCGCCACGGGCGGTCGAATCGTATTTGGTCAGAATCACCGCGTCGACGCCGACCGCTTCGTGAAACACTTCCGCCTGCCGGAGCGCATTCTGCCCCGTCGTCGCGTCGACGACGAGCAGTTTTTTGTAGCACCCTGCGTCCGCTTTAGAGGCGGCGACGCGGTCGATTTTTTGCAACTCGCGAATGAGATTTTCTTTGTTGTGCAGCCGTCCGGCGGTATCGGCGAGCACCAGCCCGCCACCCTGCGCCGAAACGGAAGCCGCCGCATCGAATGCGACCGCCGCAGGGTCGGAACCGTGCTGGTGCATTATAACGCGAATTCCGAGTCGTTCGCCGTGTATGGCAAGCTGTTCGATTGCGGCAGCGCGGAAGGTATCGCAGGCGGCTATCACCACGTTCTTCGCCCTGCCGTCGCGGAAAAACCGCGCCAGCTTTGCGACCGTCGTCGTTTTACCGACCCCGTTCACGCCGAGCACCAGATATATGCTGGTTTTCCCCGCTTCGGGCTTCAGTTCCGTGCTCCGCATATACGGCAGCAGCGCGTCACGGAGCGATTCCAGCACCGCCTCGCGGCTCGCAACGCGCTTTTGCCGACACGTTTTTTCAAGCGCGTCGACCAGTTCGACCGCGGTTTTCGCTCCGATATCCCCCTCGATGAGCGCGTCCGTCAGCTCCTCAAAGAAAGACTCGTCGAACGGACGAGAGATTCCCAAGAGGCTTTTGAGTTTTTCCGCAAGCGACGCCATTATGCTTCCCCTTTCGCTCTGCCCGGGATGACCGTATTCGTCGTATATAGATACCGCGCAAGCCAAAAAGCC
>NZ_BBPW01000206.1:0-1059 GCF_001028545.1 Treponema endosymbiont of Eucomonympha sp.
CGGCGACGCGCTACCACGCGGGGCTGCCCGGCGAGGAGCGGAAGCGCAATCAGGACGATTTCCTGTGCGACCGGAAGACGGTCATGGCGGCAACGAACGCCTTCGGAATGGGCATAGACAAGCCGAACGTGTCGTTCGTCGTGCACTACAACGTGCCCAAAAACATAGAGAGCTACTGTCAGGAAGCGGGGCGGGCAGGGCGCGACGGCGAGCGCGCCGACTGCGTCCTGCTCTATTCCGGCAAGGACGTCAGGCTCAACAGGTTCCTTATTGAGAGGGGCGGTTCGGGACACGGGGACGGCGGGGAGTCGCCCGACGGCGCAACGGCGGAAGCGCAGAAGCAGCGCAGCCTTGAGCTTCTGAGGCAGATGACGTTCTACAGCACGACGACGGACTGCCTCCGCGCGTTCATTCTGCGTTATTTCGGCGAAGCCGCGCCGGGCTACTGCGGCAAGTGCTCGAACTGCGCCGCGCATTTCGAGCCGAGCGATGTTACCCTCGACGCGCAGAAAATCATCTCGTGCGTGTACCGTGCCGCCGAACGCGGGCGAAGCTTCGGCAAGACGGCACTCGCCGACATTCTGCGCGGCAGCAGGAACGCGAAACTGCTCGGCGCAAAACTGGACACGCTCAGCACCTACGGCATTATGAAGGACGCGAGCGCGAAGCGGCTCCGCGCCGTCACGGACCGGCTGGTCGAGCGCGGGTACCTGCTGCTGGAAGGCGCCGAATACCCCGTGCTGAAGTGGAGCGCAACGACCCGCGAAATCATAGACAAAGAACTCCCGCTGCGGCTTGAGATGATGCTCCCGCGCGCGGCGACGCTGGGCGCGCATACGGCGGTGGACACGGAGGCAAAAAACGACGCGCACAAGTCGGCGGCCGCGTTTATCCGCCCCTTTGTGGCGCAATACCTCAAGTTCGCGCCGGTAACGAACGAAGACCGCACGGCTATGGGGCTGCACAGCCGCGACGACAGTTCCTCCGTCATTCCGCCGCCCGCGACCCGCGCCGCGATTACGGACATTCGCGCCGTCGGCGGCTATCAGATAAAAATCT
>NZ_BBPW01000207.1:0-1049 GCF_001028545.1 Treponema endosymbiont of Eucomonympha sp.
CTTTCCCTACCCGACGCTCTTCCGATCGAAGGTGCTGCACGTCTTTGAAGGCGGAGACGTCCGCACCGACCCGGACGGGACGCTGTCGCGGAACGAGATAGGGGACATAGTGTCTACGCACTTGCCGAAGCCACAGGATGACCTTGATGCTTTGGATGAGGGCGAGGTTATGCCGGAGCGGGACTTGGGCGACTGCGGCACAAAGCCGTATTTCTGCGGCACCTGCATGTGCAACGACAGTTGCCGGACGTATCAAGCCGCTGTCGAGCGCTGGAGCGAGGATGACTAGCATGACGGAAAAGGCGGCTATGAAAAGAATCGCAATCGTGCTTGCGGGGTGTCTGCTTTTTAACTCCTGCGTAACATTCGCCGGAACCGCGGCGGGCGCGGGAGTCGGGCTGATTACGGCGGAAGAAAAAGCTCCCGTATCCAATAAGACCGCAAGGGCTTTGATAGGCGGCGCTATTGGAATGATAGTAGGAGGGGTTATTGATGTATTCATCGCTAATGAGTTGTAATCGTGTGTGCCGCTAACGGCTTCTTTACAGGCGTTGCCTTCTGCCTGTCCGTGAGCGCAGGGCAGCGATAAGGGGGAAAGGTGAACATCGTCGGCTTTATCGGAAGCCCGCGGAAAGACGGCAACACCGCGTGGCTCGTACGCCAAATACTCGAAGGCGCGAGGGAGGCGGGCGCCGAAACCCGCGCGTGGCATTCGGGCGAGCTTGATATCAGACCGTGTCAGGGCTGTCTCGGCTGCAAGCAGGGCGAGCCGGGCTGCGTTATCGACGACGACATGCAGGCGCTGTATGCCGCGCTCGAAGGCGCCGACGTGCTGGTGCTCGGCTCGCCGCTCTATATGGGTCAGATGAGTGCGCAGACGAAGGCGTTCACCGACCGGCTGTTTGCGCAAATCAGCCCGCGTTTCTCCCCGCACTACACGGAGCGGGCGGCGAAAAAAGCGCTGGTGCTCGCGTTTACGCAGGGCAACCCCGACTCCGGCATGTTTCAGCCGTACTACGACTACACGAAGCGCGTGTTCCAGATGCTGG
>NZ_BBPW01000208.1:0-1056 GCF_001028545.1 Treponema endosymbiont of Eucomonympha sp.
ACGCAGGGGTTTTAATAGCCCCGAAACGAGACGCTAATCTTTCTCAATTGCTGGCAAGTATAACGGAGCAAAATATTCACGGGGAGATTAAAACGGAACAGCCTGTCGGGAAAGAAATATGGTGAAGCAAACCTATGTTCCTGACCGCGGCGAGCTGATATGGCTGGATTTTAACCCGCAATCCGGGCACGAGCAAAAAGGCAAAAGGCCGGCGTTGGTTCTTTCGCCCAAAGAATACAACGAAAAGGTTGGGTTGGGCGTATTTTGTCCGGTTACGAGCCAAGCGAAAAAATATCCTTTTGAAGTTGAAATAAAAAATTCGGAAATTAGCGGAGTTGTTTTGGCTGACCAAATAAAGAGTTTGGACTGGGCGCAACGAAACGCTTCTTTTATTGCAAAAGCGGCGGATGATGAAATAGCAGCGGTTACAGAAAAAGCGGTCATGCTGATAAATGGAAAATAACGCCGTAATCGGCCAGAGCGGAAGCCGTGTATGCGGCGCGCCCGGACTTCGCCCGCTTATGCGGACGGGCAAATCAGGCACCTTGTTCCTAAGGTCGAGGACTCCGTTCCTAAGGTTTGGTAATTGGTTCCCAAAGTCGGGGAACTGGTTCTTAGGGTTTGGGTTCTGGTTCCGAAGGTCGGGACGCTGGTTCCTAGGGTCGATAAACCGGTTCCTAACATCGGGGCGCCGGTTCCTAGGGACGGGGAATTGGTTCTTAGGGTTTGAATGCCGGTTTCTGGGAGCGGAACCGACGCAAGGGGATAAAAGAGCGGAGGGCATTCAATAAACGCGTTGATATTGGGTAAAAAACAAAAACAACGGCTTATGCCGTCACAGAAACGAAGGAGAATTGCTATGAGTGAGATGACTGAAGTTAAAAAACGGAAGCTGAAGGACGAAATCTACCTGAAAAACCGGATTCTGGTGGAAGGCGTCGCCTTTGAGCCGAATATTTTCAAGAATAATATGGATTTAGGCGGCGCGGTGCTTGAACAGGTGAACGTGCTGTTCTCGCGCGACAAACACGCGCACCCGGAAACCGAGTTCCCCGC
>NZ_BBPW01000209.1:0-1040 GCF_001028545.1 Treponema endosymbiont of Eucomonympha sp.
GGCGATTTCTACCGGCTCGAAGACTACGAAGCCTACTGCTGGACGGGGCACGGGCGCTACCCGACGAACACGCCGGGCTGGTGGGGCGGCGCGCACCCGTTTACGCTGCTCGACTGCAGCGTCGTGCACAACGGCGAGATTTCCTCCTACGACGCGAACCGCCGCTTTATCGAGATGTTCGGCTACAAATGCACGCTCCGCACCGACACCGAAGTCATAGCGTACATAATAGACTTCCTGCTGCGGAAGCAGGGGCTGACGCTTGCGGAGGTCGCCGCCGTCATCGCCCCGTCGTTCTGGCAGACTATCGAGGATATGCCCCAGAAAAAGCGCGAGCAGTACACATTTCTGCGGCAGGTGTTCCCCGAACTGCTCATTACCGGTCCGTTTTCCGTTGTCGTGGGCTTCTCCGGCGGCATGATGGCGCTCAACGACCGGCTCAAGCTGCGCTCTCTGGTCGCGGCGGAAAAAGGCGACACGGTGTACGTGGCGAGCGAGGAATGCGCCATTAGGGCTATCGAGCGCGACGTAGACTGCACGTGGTCGCCTATGGGCGGCGAGCCGGTCATCGTCCGGCTGAACGAGGAAGGGAAAAAATGCCTGTAACCTATCTGTACCCCGAGTTTGAGGTGCTGCGGAACGCCGACCGCTGCGTCGCGTGCCGCGCCTGCGAGCGCCAGTGCGCGAACGAAGTGCATTCCTACGACGCCGACACCGGCGAAATGACCGCCGACGAATCCAAATGCGTGGCGTGCCACCGCTGCGTGTCGCTGTGCCCCGTCCGCGCGCTCAAAATCGTCAGGACGAATCACGCGTTCCGCCCGAACGCCAACTGGTCGGGCGAGGCGATACAGGACATTTACCGGCAGGCGGATACGGGCGGCATGATGCTGTCGTCTATGGGCAACCCGACCGACCAGCCGACGTACTGGAACCGGCTCGTGATAAACGCCTCTCAGGTAACGAACCCGTCTATCGACCCGCTCCGCGAGCCTATGGAAACGAAAGTCGCGCTGGGAAAGCGCCCCGCCAAACTGGAA
>NZ_BBPW01000210.1:0-1038 GCF_001028545.1 Treponema endosymbiont of Eucomonympha sp.
GCGCGGGCGGGCGAAGGCGGCGAAACGGAAGCGGAAAAAAAAGAGCCGGTGCCCGAAGCGGCAGACCCGCTCGCGGACAAACTCATGAAGACCCGGCAGGTGCTGCTGTCGGGGGAAATCAACAAGGCGCTTGCGGAAAGAATCATCCGGCAGGTGCTGGTCATGGAAGCGGATTCCGGCGACGCTATCCGCGTGTTTATCGATTCGCCCGGCGGGGACGCGGACGCGGGGTACGCGATTTTCGATATGCTGCGCTTTGTCAGCGCACCGATATATACCGTCGGAATGGGACTGGTGGCGAGCGCAGGGTCGCTGGTGCTGCTTGCCGCGCCGAAAGAGCGGCGGCTTGCCCTGCCGAACAGTCATTACCTGATTCATCAGCCGCTGAGCGGCATAAAAGGGGTCGCGACCGAGATTGAAATCCACGCGCAGGAACTGGAAAAGCTGCGGGCAAAACTCAACCGGCTCATAGCGGATGAAACCGGAAAGACGGTCGAAGAGGTGCAAAAAGACACCGACCGCGACTACTGGATGAATGCCGAAGAAGCGCTCACCTATGGGCTGGTCAGCAGGATTGCCGCGCGACGCGCGGATATTGCGTAGCGGAAAAGCTGACGCGTGACGCAGATTTATCTGCGTGTTAAGAAGAGAGAAGTTATATGGCAAAATACACCGACAAGGATTTTGTGGCGCTTGTGCAAAAAGCGGTCGGGAAAGTGAAAACTTCCGCGGACATAGAGGAACTGACGCGGCTCAAGAAGCTGTTTAAGCAGTATACGCCGTTTTTGCTGCGGAATTATGCCGCGGCGTATCTCGCGCGGGAATGTTTTGAGCGCAGCGCAAATCCGCACATCTCGGAGGAACGGCAAGATAACTGTCGCCCAACAGAAAAATCAGTGCGACGGAATGAACCCGCTGACAGAAGATTCGCGCCGCCGCGTCGCGCGCTGATTAGCAAAGCGGATTCCGAGGTGGATTATATCAGCGTCGGCAGGAATAACCGCTGTTTCGTGCGCGACCTTATCAGATTATTGATTA
>NZ_BBPW01000211.1:0-1037 GCF_001028545.1 Treponema endosymbiont of Eucomonympha sp.
TGGGCGCGCCTCAAGGAGGTTTTCCGCGCGGAATCGCTCCAAATGGCGAGCTTCACCATTACCGAAAAACGCTACGCGCTCAAAGACCTCGGCGGCGCGTACTTCCCCGCCGTGCAAAAAGACCTCGCCGCGGGACCCGCCCGACCGCTTCACGCGATGAGCGTCGTCGCCGCGCTCCTGTGGGAACGCTTTCAGGCGGGCGGGCTGCCGCTCGCGCTGGTCAGTATGGATAACTGCTCGCATAACGGCGAAAAGCTGCAAGACGCGGTGCTCGGCGTTGCGGACGGCTGGCTCGCTGAGGGATTCGTAACGAAGGACTTTGCCGCATACCTCCGCGACCCGCGGAAGGTCAGCTTCCCGTGGTCGATGATAGACAAAATCACCCCGCGCCCCGCGAAAACGGTGGAGGATTCGCTCGCCGCCGACGGCATTGCGGGCATGACGCCGTTCGTTACGGGCAAACACACCTTCTCCGCACCGTTCGTGAACGCGGAAGTGTCGCAATACCTCGTCATAGAGGACGCGTTTCCGGCGGGGCGTCCCGCGTTCCACCTGCTGAGCGGAGCGGGCGTCTACCTGTGCGACCGCGGCACGGTGAACAAGACTGAACAGATGAAGGTCGCCGTCTGCCTGAACCCGCTTCACACGGCGCTTGCGGTGTACGGCTGCATTCTGCGTATACCGTCTATCGCCGAGGCGGTGCGGCTCCCTGCGCTGCGGAAGCTGATTTCCCGAATCGGCTATGACGAGGGGCTTCCCGTCGCGGCGCACCCGGGCATCATCGACCCGAAGCGCTTCATAGACGAGGTAATCAACGAACGCCTCGCCAACCCGTTCATCCCCGACACCCCCCAGCGCATTGCGACCGACACGTCGCAGAAGGTGCCGATACGCTTCGGCGGGACGATACAAGCCTATATGCGCGAAAAGCGGGACACGGGGGCACTGTGCGGAATATCGCTGGCAATAGCGGGCTGGCTCCGCTACCTTCTGGCGGTCGACGACGACGGCAAGCCGCTTGAACTCAGCGCCGACCC
>NZ_BBPW01000212.1:0-1051 GCF_001028545.1 Treponema endosymbiont of Eucomonympha sp.
GGTGCGGGCGCTGGGCGAGGTCTTCGATTCGTTCTCCGCGCTCGCGGTGTTTGCCGCCCAGTTCGGCGTCATATCCGCCGTGTTCGACCTGCTGAACCTGTTCCAAGAGCGGTTCCTGCGTCAAAAGCGCGTCGAGGGGGTGCTGTCGTTCGACGACGTCGCCCGCCTCGCCCGCGCCTCGCTCGCCGCGTACCCCGATGTCCGCCAAGCAGAAAAAGCGGCGTACCGCGCGATTATGATAGACGAGTTTCAGGACAACAACGCGCTCCAGCGCGATATGCTCTTTCTGCTCGCCGAAAAGCCGGAATGCTGCGCCGAAGGCGTCCCGAAGCCGGAATACCTGTCGCCCGACAAGCTTTTTTTTGTGGGCGACGAAAAGCAGTCGATTTACCGCTTCCGCGGCGCGGACGTATCCGTATTCCGCGCGCTCAAAACCGACTTGGCGCGAAGCAGGGAGTCCGTCGGCGGGACCGATAGCGAATCCGGCACGGAACTGCGCCTGAAGAACAACTACCGCTCGGCGAAAGAGCTTATCGGCGTGTTCAACGCCTTGTTCGGCGGCTCGGCATACAGCCCGTCGGGAGACGCCGAGACGGGGCGGTTCGCGGGCATATTCCTGCCGAATACGCCGGAAGCGCCCAGCCCCGTCTACGAGGCGGAATATGTACCGGTCCGCCACCCCGCCGCGAATACCAACGCACACGAAACGGCAAACGCGGGTGCAGAATATGCGGCGAACGCGGCAAAATCGCCCAACGGTATAAACACGGCGGGCGCAGTTTCATTCAATGAAGAAAAAACCAGTGCAGATAAAGCGGGAGGAATGCCTGCCGTCCCTTCGCCGGATATATCGGCGAACGATAAGTCTGCCGCCGGACGGATTCCGCCCGAATGCCGTATCTGCGTGCTCGACAAAAGCGCGGAAGCCGACGGAACGGACGAGCGCGGCGACCTGCTTTCCGCCGCCGAATCGGAAGCCGCGTTTGTCGCGCGGCAAATCCGCGCGCTCACCGAGCAAGGCGGACGTACCGAAGCGGACGTGTCGGTGCGG
>NZ_BBPW01000213.1:0-1031 GCF_001028545.1 Treponema endosymbiont of Eucomonympha sp.
TTTTACCGTTTCCCCACCAGACACATCCATTCCGCTTCCGCCGCGAGTTCGTCCCCGACATACGCTTTGCCGTACTGTTTAATCATCTTGGGCGACACGCGCAGGTTCGCAATTTCGACGCGAACCGTGTCTCCCGGCCGCACCTGACGGCGGAATTTTACGTTATCGACCGTGGCGAGGAAGAAAAGTGCACCGTCTTCAAAAACCTTTTGATAGCTCAGCGCCGCGCCGCCCGCCTGCGCCATTGTTTCGACAAGGATGACGCCGGGCACGACGGGATATTCGGGAAAATGCCCCTGAAAGAAAAAATCGTCCTGCGTGAATGTGCGGAGCGAAATGCTTCCCGCGTCGTCGGCGCACACGATTTCGTCGATAAACAGAAAAGGCTTGCGGTGCGGAAGCAAGGCTTCAAGGTCTTTTGTTGCACTCATCTGATTTTCCGATTCTCTCCGCGCTGTTTTTTATGCGGCTCTGCTACTGCAGCATGAACCTTTTTCGTATCCTGCAAAAAGCGGATGATGGGAATCGAACCCACGTCTCCAGCTTGGAAGGCTGGGGTAATAGCCATTATACGACATCCGCGAGATGATTCGCACTGTAGCAAAAACACACTCAAAGTGTCAACGTTATGCAATTTGTTTTTTTTGGAGTTACTTACTGCCCGCTATTCTTTTGCGGCAGTTAAAACACGCAAAAGGCTGAATGCCGGGTTCCCAGCCCGGCAGCAAACCACAGGCTTGCGGCAGTTCCCTCAAGAAACTCGATTGTTTCCTACGGGGTCAGCAGATGACGCCTTTTGCCGACGGCACCGTGCCGCCCCGCCGCGGGTCGACGGCGACGGCGTCGCGGAGCGCCCGCGCGGCGGCTTTAAACAGCGCTTCCATTTTGTGGTGGTCGCTCCGCCCGCAGAGCGCGTCCAAATGCAGGCTACAGCGCGCGGCGGACGCGAAGCCCTGCCAGAAGTCCGCGAACGTGTCGGTCTGAAAGCTGCCCGCCGCCCCGTCCGCGCCGAGCGACACGAGCGCCGCGCC
>NZ_BBPW01000214.1:0-1030 GCF_001028545.1 Treponema endosymbiont of Eucomonympha sp.
GTCTATGATATATTTTATCGTCGCAAGTGCCGCCGCGCATGCCAGCGGGTTGCCGCCGAACGTGGGCGAGCCCAAAAGGAACGGGTTGTCCACCAGTTGCTGCACCCACATATGCGGGCGGCAAATCAGCCCCGTAATCGGCATGACGCCGCCGCCGAATGCCTTGCCGAACGTCAGAATGTCCGGGGTAACGTCTTCCGCCTCGCAGCGCCACATTGTGCCGGTGCGGCCCATGCCGGTCTGTATCTCGTCGAATATGAGCGCGACGCGGTGCTTGTCGCAGATCTCGCGCACCGCCATAAGGTAGCCCGCGGGCGGGATGATAACCCCCGCCTCGCCCTGAATCGGCTCAAGGATGACCGCCGCCACCCTGCCGCCGACCGAATGCTGCTCCGAAATCGCGCGGTCTATAGCCTCCGCGTTGCCGAACGCGACGTGCTCGACCTGCTGTATCATCGGCAGGTACGGCACGCGGTACGACGCTTTGCCCGTTACCGAAATCGCGCCCATAGACTTGCCGTGAAAGCCGTTCACCATAGAAATGTAGAACCGCCCGCCCGTCGCAATCCGCGCCAGCTTGAGCGCCATTTCCACCGCTTCCGCGCCGCCGTTCGTAAAAAAGCACTTTTCAAGGTCGCCCGGCGTTATCGCCGCGACCATTTTCGCCAGATAGCCCCGCAGCGGGTCTATCAGCTCCTGCGAATGCAGCGCCTGCTTGTCGAGCTGCGCGCGCACCACGTTCACTATCTCTTCGTTGCGGTGCCCGCAGGTAAAAATGCCGTACCCGCCGAAACAGTCCAGGAACTTTTCCCCGTAGAGTCCTTCGATATAGCAGCCATAGTCTGATTTTTCGATTACCGCGCTGTTGGTGGAAACCGATTTTCGGTATTTAAGCCAGCCGGGGTTGACGTATTGGCTGACGTTTTGCAGCGCTTCTTGCGTAATAGTTTCTTTCTCTTCGTCAGAGAAATCCGTGCTTCTAATATAACCGATTACTCGCTCTATTTCTTTGCTAACTTCTTCATAAGAC
>NZ_BBPW01000215.1:0-1026 GCF_001028545.1 Treponema endosymbiont of Eucomonympha sp.
GTCTGCCCATGGCGGAAAGCGCGCCGGCCAAGCCTTTAAGCAAAAACTTGCTGTCGTATCGCGGCTTGTCCGCGTCAATTCCCCAGAATAGGAACGGGTCGATATAGTCGGTGTGCGGGTTGTCTTTGAGCAGGTCAATCAGTGCTTCCCGCACTTCCGGCAACAGCGGCACTTTCCGAGCCTCGCCGTTTTTAGGCGATTTCAGTCCGTCCGCGCGGCTCCACGAATGCGCTACGTTTAGCACCGTGTCGCCTATATCGCTTTTCCGCAAAGCCAGCACCTCGCCCGCCCGCAGTCCGGTTGTCGCGGCAAGCAGGTTGCCAGCCCGCGCCGCTTTGTCGCTCCACGTCCGCGCAAACAATGCCGCCGCTTCTCCGCCGGTCAATATGCCGCGCTTGTCTTTGTCGCTGGTGAAGCGTTCAAAGCCTTCGGCAAGGTTGACCGGCACAACGCCTTCGCGGTGCCAGTACGCAAACGCGGTCAGCCCTGCGCTCATGGTGATATTTACGGTTGCCGCCGATAGCCCGCTTTGAAGCAGGGCAAACGCAAAGTTTTTCAGTTCTTTACGGGTAACGCCCATAAGCGGCTTGTCGGCAAAACCGGCTGCCCAGTTCTTCTTTACGCGGTAGGTCATTTCGCGCGCGTGTGTTTTGCCTATGCTGTGCCCGTGCGCCAGCCTGTCGCGGATATACTCCGATTGCTCATAGTCCCAAAAGCGGAGCAGTTCCGGCACCAGTTTCTTTGCGGTTTTTGATTTCGGCACAGTTCCTATATCTATCAGTTCGCGGGCTTTGAGCGCGTTCACTATCGCCATAGCGCCCGCCGTATCAATATCAGCCTTGCGTATTCCCGACAGGATAGATTGCAGGTCAAACGCCGCGTGTACGCCTCTGCGGTCGCCTTTATTCATGCGGGGCTTCGGTATCCCGTTTTTGAGCCAGTCCGCAACAACAAGCAGCGCATCGTCTCGGTTATCCTCCCCCGTGCTTCGCGCAGTGAGCTTCAACCCTGTCTTTTGGTCTACCA
>NZ_BBPW01000216.1:0-1015 GCF_001028545.1 Treponema endosymbiont of Eucomonympha sp.
CGAAATAAAATTGGAGAACGTTTCTTTTTCCTATAATCAGAACGCCGATATATCTTATGTGCTTGAGGATATTAACCTGTCGGTCGGAGACGGAGAATTTGTCTGCGTCCTCGGTTCTTCCGGCTGCGGGAAAAGCACCCTCATAACCCTGCTGGAAGGTTTGAATTTTCCTTCTGTCGGCAAGGTGCTTATCAACAACAATGAGGTAACCGGACCGGGGAAAGACCGATGCATAGTATTCCAGCATTATTCGCTATTCTCGTGGATGACCGCAAAGAAAAATATTTCTTTTGGGGTTAAACAGGTAAAAGGCAGCCTTTCCAATAAAGAAATAGACGATGTTTCCCGGGAATATCTGGCAAAGGTCGGCCTTGCGGATTATGAAAGCAAATATCCCCACCAGCTTTCGGGAGGCATGCAGCAAAGGGTTGCTATCGCACGGGCGCTGGCAATGGATCCGGATATTCTTTTGATGGACGAGCCATTCGGCGCTATCGACACAAAAAACCGGATGCTGCTTCAGAATATGCTTTTGCAGCTCTGTGTAAACGAGGAAAAAAGAAGAACCGTTGTTTTCATTACCCACGACGTTGACGAAGCCATATATTTATCCGACCGGATAGTTTTTATGCAGCCCAAACGAATCCGCGAAGAGATTCCGGTGAATTTCGGTCCGCGGCGTATCCGTTCGGAAATATTCGGCTCTGACGCATTTCTAAAACTGCGCAACCGTTTGGTCGGCTTCTTCTATGAAGATGCGGCTGACGCCATGGATATAAGCGGGGCGGTAATATGAGTCAAAAGAAATCTGCAAGCAATAAGATACTCAATTTATCCAACATTCTTTTTGCGGCAGCCGCAGGCATGGCTTTTGTTCCCACGGATTTTCATTTGGATCCACCGTGGGCATATCTTGCGGTATTGCTTTGGTTTGAAGCCGCGTTCATTATCAATTCTAATATAGGCAGAAAAAAACTTATCAACGTTGTTGACCTGTACAGTATTATTTTCAGCG
>NZ_BBPW01000217.1:0-1026 GCF_001028545.1 Treponema endosymbiont of Eucomonympha sp.
GGCGCTGCTCTCCGATAAACCGGATACGGGCGCTAAGAAAAAAGCCGCGTCTGCGCCAGTACCCGACACAGACGAGGCTATCAGGCTGTGGAAGGGCGATGATTCAGCGCTGTTCACCGGGCACCGCGATTCGGAAGGAGCGCCGTTTTCCAGCTATCGGCTTGAATCGGCGCTTGCCGCCGAAAAAATCAAGGGCTATATCACCGGCTCGATACTCGCCTATGACGGCTATGCCGCGGTGAGCGCGACGCTCCGCGTATACCCCGGCGGCGTCGCAGCGGGGGAAGCGCTCGAAATCGGCGCGGTTGCCGATTCGCACCAAATCGCGCGGCTTTTGGCGAATGCGCTGCTGCCACCGTTGCTGGACACGCAGACGGCAAAACTTATCGTCGCGTTCCCGCCCGAAATGGACGCCGGCTCGGTGCGCGTCAGCATAGACGCGGTGTCTGTTCAGAAACCGGCAGAGTCGACAGCGGTTCGAAGCGGCGTTCATATTGTCTCGGTCGAAGCGACAGGATATGAAACCGAGACGCTCTCAATGCAGTTTGCGGGGGATACAACCTACCGGCTCAACTTTGCGTTGCGGGAAGCGTCGCCCGACGTGGTTTCCGTCGCGCTCAAAAAGACGGTGCCGGGCGTTTTTCTGCTGAACGCGGCGGTGGAAAACCCGTCGCCCGCGACGATTACGGTAAACGGGGAAACGGTGCTCGGCCGCTTTGACGGCGAAACCGGCTCTCCGGGCTATTTCTATATCCCCGTCAAGCTGGACGGCGCCCGAAACTGGAAGGTGCAGCCAACCAATTACGATATCACCGCAAAAATTGAGACAGCGCGCAAAATCATGTATGCTTCGTACAGTGCGTTGATGATTGCGGTGCCGGTCTGGTTTTATACTATGGGCGAATATCAGGTGAGATATCACGGCTTGGTATTAGGCTACCGCCTTGACGCTACAGACGAGGTGGAAAAATGGAAGCAGTATTCCAATTACGCCGGTTATGGGTCTGCCGCAATCGGGCTCAACTT
>NZ_BBPW01000218.1:0-1015 GCF_001028545.1 Treponema endosymbiont of Eucomonympha sp.
CGTTTTGTCGCTGGCGGGATAAGGGTATAGGGAGAACGCTGGCGAAAGCCGCAAGAGGCGAGCCTGCCGGGGATATCTTTATGATAGATTCGACGTATATCAAGGCACACGCGGAAGCATGCGGGGCACAAGGCGGCAGTCAGGACATTAGCCGCACAAAAGGGGGCTGAACAGCAAATTGCACTTGGTAGTCGACGAGTACGGGATGCCGGCAGGCGGCATTGTGACAAGCGGTACTGTCGCGGACTGTAGCCAGGCGCCTCTCCTTATGGAGGATTTGGAGGCGAAAGCGTTCCTTGCGGACAAAGCGTATGATACGAACGAACTGCTCGGCATGCTTAAGGAAGCGGATATAACAGCCGTCATCCCTCCGGTTAAAAGCCGGAAAGAGCAGAGAGCGTACAGCCGTGAACTGTATCGGGCACGGCACGTCATTGAAAACGTCTTCCGTGCCCTCAAGCGCCGGCGGGGAATTGCTGCGCGCTATGCAAAGCTCACCGCTTCCTTCATAGCCGCCATTCATGTCAGGTGTTTGTTCCTCTACCTTTAAGTCCACACTGCCTAGCACTTATTCGTTAGAAAAACATCAAAAAGAAACAACTCTTAAGAAAAAACATAATAAGGGAGAGTTGCCATTTGATATTTACTTAAAGAATACAAAAGACCTTGTTCAATCCGTCATTGTTCTATGCGAACAAAGACGCCTTACAGCTATATCTTTGCGAAAGTTCATCGGATTGCCTCTATTTAAAACATTACCTATCAAAATATCTTGATAAAAAGCATCTGAGAATATTACCGCTTGGCGGCTGTGGTGAGGTAACTAAATTGATGCAAAAAACTTTTGCCAATAATTAGTGACAAAATTACCGATATAAAAGAGAAAATATTGGGGCATAACAGAGGATTGCAAAAGAAAACGATTGATGAATATTTGATTATATTTTCAACATTTTCTAAATCAGTTAATGAATTTAGTTTTATCCATACAAGAATTATTCTATTCTTGCCATAA
>NZ_BBPW01000219.1:0-1015 GCF_001028545.1 Treponema endosymbiont of Eucomonympha sp.
CAGGTGCCGCCGGATCTGGAGGCGGGCGCGTACACGCTGCGGGTGGTCACGCGATATATGCACGGCAAACAACTGCTCAGGGATACGCGCGTCATAGACTACCGGAAAACGCTGACGGTAACGTGAAACGCGCCCGCCCGCATCACCGACGGTTATGCGGGCGGAGTACAGGCAGTTATGCGCCCGTATAACAGGCAGTTATGCGGGCGGGGCACAGGCAGAGCCGCGGGCGGGGCATAAGTGGAGCCGCGGGCGGGGTACAGGCACGCAAATAAGGCGGCTGCCGAACCCACAAAAACAGGGCGGGAGCAGAGAGCGGGGGGGAATTGCCGCCCGATATTGCCGTGTTCTGACACTGCCGTATATAATGGTTTCTATTTGGAGTCGCCCTCAAGGTGCACGGCGACGACGGGCACCTGCACCCAGTCGAGCGACAGCGCCTGCGCCGCGCCGCAGACGGCAAGGTACGGCGCGCGGCAGCGGTACACCGGGAACGTATGGCGGAGCTTAAAACACGTCGGCAGGCACACGGCGGCGACGTCCGCCGAGTCGAGGTACGCGCCGATGCCTTCGACCGCCCGCTCGAATGCCCGGCGAAACGCCGGCGTGCCCTGCAGCCCCTCCCAGTACCCGTCGATTATGTCCCCGACGTTCTCAAACGCGCTCTTCCGCACCGAATAGCCGTTGAGCCGCTCCGCAAACTCCTCGCTCGAAAAGTCTATTCCCCGCCCCGCGATATATTCGCGGTCAAGCCGCGCTTCGCCCGGCTCAAGCGGCAGAGCCTCGGCGGCGGCGTACAGCTCGTACTGCCTGCAGTAGTCGCGGTGCTCAAGGGTTATCTCGCTTTCGTATGTTGCCAGCATCCTAAAATACATTTCCGGTTCCATGCCGAACGGCTTCGGCTCCCGTTCATCCCGATAAAGCCAGTAGTACGCCGTATAGCCGACATAGTCGGCGGGCTTCAGCCCCCTGTCCAGAACCGCCTTGACCAGCGGGTAGTCGGCGGGGTTCGGGG
>NZ_BBPW01000220.1:0-1000 GCF_001028545.1 Treponema endosymbiont of Eucomonympha sp.
ACAAAAGGGGGCTGAACAGCAAATTACATTTGGTAGTTGACGAGTACGGGATACCGGCAAGCGGCATTGTGACAAGCGGTACTATCGCGGATTGTAATCAAGCGCCTCTCCTTATGGAGGATTTGGAGGCGGAAGCGTTCCTCGCAGACAAGGCGTATGACACGAACGAACTGCTCGATATGCTTAAGGAAGCGGATATAGCAGCAGTCATCCCTCCGGTTAAAAGCCGAAAAGAGCAGAGAGCGTACAATCATGAACTGTATCGGGCGCGGCACGTCATTGAAAACGTCTTCCGTGCCCTCAAGCGCCGGCGGGGAATTGCTACGCGCTATGCAAAGCTCACCGCTTCCTTCATCGCCGCTATTCATGTCAGGTGTTTATTCCTCTACCTTCCAGTCCACACTACCTAATCCAGCCGGTAATGCCGTCGCCACGCGCCGCCGAGAAAACGCGCGGCGAAGACCGCCCCGCGCACCGCCCAGTCGGCGTACATGGCAACCCACGTGCCCACCACGCTCCAGTCGGTGTACCGCGCGAATACGTGGCTCAAGCCGACGCGCACCAGCCACATAGACAGCATGGACACCGTCATAGTGAATTTGGCGTCGTTTGCGGCGCGGAGCGCGTTCGGCAGCGCGAACGACGGCGGCCAAATCAGCATTGCGCACAGGCAGTGAGACATATATATGCGCAGGGCGAACGCCTCCGTGTCATCTTCCAGTCCGAAGACCGCGATTACCGGGTGCGCGGTGAGCAGCAGCACGATATTGACGGCGACCATTGCAATATACGTGCCTGCCATGAGCCGGCGGACATAATACGCCGCCTCGTCCGGCTTGCCCGCGCCGAGGCACTGCCCCACGACGATGAGCACTGCCGCGCCGACCGCGCTGCCGGGCAGGGTGCTCAGCAGGGCGAGGTTGCCGACGGCGGCGTTTGCGGTGAGGGCGGGCGTGCCGAACGCGGCGACCAGCGTGAGCACCAGTATCTTGCCGAGGTG
>NZ_BBPW01000221.1:0-991 GCF_001028545.1 Treponema endosymbiont of Eucomonympha sp.
TATCGGCGGTGCCGTTAAAATCCTCCAGTCCGGTGTGTTCCCGCACGGCTTCGGCGACGTCCAGATAGTATTCAAGCTCGCGGCGTTCGGCGATGAAGCCGCCCGAAACCGTTACGTGGTCAAAGCCTTCCCGATACGCGGCGGCGACGGACTCCCCCGCCTGCCGCGGCGTCTTCCAGCCTATGCCCTGCGCCTCGCCGTATGCCGCTTTTGTGGCGTTTATGTTGCAGAACAGGCAGTCCAGCCCCTTGTCTTTCAGGGAACACTCGTTGCTGTAGGCGACGATCAGCGCGCCGTACCCGGCGTCAACCGCCACGGTGCGCATCGCCGTTCCGTCCGACGTATTCAGCCGGTAGTACGCCGGGCGTCTGGGAAAGCCGACTTTTTCAAACACGGCTTTGCCGCCGTCGTACACGTTGTACTGCCCGTCCTCATACCTGAGGGACAGGGGGCTGTCCGTGTTCCAGTGTATTCTCACCCAGTAGTTCCCCTCCGGCGTCAGAAAGTAGTCGGGGAACTCGACTCCGCTGTGCCAGTGTTTGTCGCGGGAAAACATGCAGTGTACGCGCTCGGTATACTCGACGCCCAGCGCGAGGTGCCTGAATATATCCGGCTCAAAGGCGATTCCTTCCGCCAGAATCCGGTTTTTCAGGTAGATTTCGTCCCTCAGCTTCCGCTTTTCAGCCTCTGTCATTGCGTTTTCTCCCTCATTCCTTACCGCCGCCTCCGCCCTGTCTGCGTGCCTGACAGCCGCTTTAGCCGCGGGGAACGTTCGGGTTCTTTGAGGGAACTCTACATTAGGCGCGGAATATAGGCAAGCGCACGCAGCGTGCCTGTGCCCCGCCCGCATAACTGCCTGTTATGCGGGCGCATAACTGCCTGTACTCCGCCCGCATAACCGTCGGTGATGCGGGCGGGCGCGTTCACGTTACCGTCAGCGTTTTCCGGTAGTCTATGACGCGCGTATCCCTGAGCAGTTGTTTGCCGTGCA
>NZ_BBPW01000222.1:0-990 GCF_001028545.1 Treponema endosymbiont of Eucomonympha sp.
GGGGTCTAGGAGCGGGTTCAGGGGCAGGTCGAACTGTCGGGCGAGGATGTCACAGGACTGACGCCCGACAAGCTCGCAACGCGCGGCATGTCGCGCACCTTCCAGAACCTCCAGATATTCCAGCGCATGACGGCTGCGGAGAACGTCATGGTCGGCCGTCATCTCCGGGAGCGCTGCAATCTGCTCGCGGACCTGTTCCGCCTGCCATCGGTGACGCGGCAAAACGCCGAGACGCGCGATGCGGCGCTTGCCTTGCTCGACGAGGTTGGACTGCGCGCCAGCGCGGATGTGGCAGCGGGATCGTTGTCCTACGGCGCGTGCAAGCGCCTCGAAATCGCGCGCGCGCTGGCCTCCGAACCGCGCGTGTTGTTGCTCGATGAGCCCGCGGCCGGCTGCAATCCCGTCGAGACCGAGGAGATCGACGAACTGATCCGGCGGGTTGCGGCCAAGGGCATCGCGGTCGTTCTCGTCGAGCACGACATGAAGCTGGTGATGAAGATTTCGAACCACATTCTTGTTTTGAATCGCGGCAAGCGAATCGCCGAAGGCAAGCCGCAGGAGGTGCGTGACAATCCGGCGGTCCTTGAAGCCTACCTCGGCAAACACGGAGCGAAGGAGGCGGCCCGTGCTTGAAGTTGCCAACCTCCGCAGCGCCTATGGCCGGATCGAGGTGCTGCACGGCGTCAACCTTGCCGTGCGGGCAGGCGAGGTGGTCGCCCTGATCGGCTCCAACGGCGCGGGAAAGACGACGCTGCTCAGGGCGCTATCGGGCGTTCAGCCGATTACGGCCGGCGAAATCCGCTTTCTGGGCGAGCGCATCGATCGCCTCAAGCCGCATCGGCGGGTTCAGCGCGGCATGACGCAGTCGCCCGAAGGCCGCCAGATTTTCGGACCGCTGAGCGTCGAGGACAATCTTCGCCTGGGTGCTTACATGCGCCGGGACAAGGACATCGAAAGCGACCGCGACCGTGTGTTCGGAATGTTTCCGAT
>NZ_BBPW01000223.1:0-978 GCF_001028545.1 Treponema endosymbiont of Eucomonympha sp.
GAATGCACAAAGTAAAACGCCGTATGCGAAGGAATGCCGCGGAACAACGGGGACGGTATTCCCGTTTCGTATACGTCATTCCAGCCTATATGCGGCACTTTAAGCTTTGAGGCGGTCCCCTGCACCGCGCTCAAATGTCGGACAGTACCCGCAACCAACCCGAGACAAGGCGTGTCGCCTTCTTCAGAATGCTCAAAGATAATCTGCGCGCCAAGGCAGACGCCTAGAATCGGTGTTCGGGACGCAGCACAATTCTTCAGGAATGAATCGTAGCCGGTTTTTCGAAGCTGTTCCATAGCATAGCGGGCGTCCCCCACGCCGGGGAAGATAACTTTGTCTGCCTGTGCCAGAGCGCAAGGATTTTTGGAAAGCGTGTATTCGTACCCCAAATACACCAGCGCGTGTTCTACGCTTTTTATGTTTCCCGCGTTATAATCGATAATGCCAATCATATGTCCGTCTCTTCAGCAACTGTTTTTACCACAACTTTCTAACATCAAAACAGCGGTAATTGATGCTCATCAACAATCCCACACAAATCATCGCCGTCCATAGAAAAGACCCTCCATAGGACAAAAACGGCAAGGGAATACCTACAACAGGGATAAGACCCATTGCCATGCCTACGTTGACGGCAAAGTGAAAAAAGAACAGTCCAAAAATCCCCGTTGCGATATAACGGCCGAACGCATCCGCCGTGTTTTTTACGATTAAAAGGGTGCGTGCCAGAATGAAAAAGAACAACGCGCATATCACTATGCAACCCGCGAATCCCCATTCTTCTGCCAGTCCGCTGAAAATAAAATCGGTGCTTTGCTTCGGCAGAAATTGGTTCTGCGTTCCTTTCAAAAATCCACGTCCCCACAACCCGCCAGACCTTATAGCAATTTTTGACTGCCTGATATTCCAGCCAGCACCCTGTATATCGTTTGTCGGATCAAAAAACACAACAAGTCGCTTAATTTGATAGCTTTTCAG
>NZ_BBPW01000224.1:0-978 GCF_001028545.1 Treponema endosymbiont of Eucomonympha sp.
CAGCGGACGCATTCGCCGTATCAATTACGTTAGGCTTATCCGTAAAGAAACCAACAGTACCGGAAATGTTGCTGCCGGGCATATATTTTGGTTTATTTCAGGCAGCAATGCCGACAATAGGATATTTTTTGGGAGTTTATTTTGCAAATAAGATTCAATTTTTGGACCATTGGCTCGCATTTGTTTTACTCGGATTTATTGGAGGAAAAATGATAAAAGACAGTGTATCAAAAGAACATGAAGAGAAAAAACCGAACGGATATTCTTTTGGTTTTGCAAAAATGTTTGTTTTGGCATTTGCGACCAGCATTGACGCATTGGCAATAGGGATAACCTTTGCTTTTTTTAAAATAAATATTTTTATGACAATACTAATAACAGGCATAACGACATTCACTATATCAACGCTCGGCGTAAAAACAGGCAATATACTGGGGGAAAAATTTAAATCCAGGGCAGAATTTACGGGTGGAGCAGTTCTCGTTATACTTGGCATGAAAATATTACTGGAACATTTGTTTTTTCAATAAAAAAACCCGCCGCTTTGCGACGGGGTTTTAAACCCACGCATAAATAATCTGCATCTGATAAGGACTTATTTTTTTTTGAGCCATGCAGGCTTCGAACCTGCGACCCACAGATTAAGAGCAGGGGCAATACGCTATGCAATGGTATTATTATAGGATGCTTTTTGCATTTTGTCTATACTTTTTTTGCTTTGTTTATCGCTGTTTTTCTGTCGATATTCTATATAAAGACAGAGTGCGCATCTGTGGGTCGTGCGCGTAAATCTATGTCTATCATAGATTTACTCTCCTGCGGCGGTGCGGTGTGAGAAAATACGGTGAAAAGGGCGGTTTTTGCAGTCTGCGGGGAAGTCGCCGGGGCATAAAAAAACCGCCGCGCTGTGTTGCCGCGGCGGGCGAAAACCGTCTTCAATCCGCTGTCAATCGTATCATAATAAGCCATAAGTGCATC
>NZ_BBPW01000225.1:0-977 GCF_001028545.1 Treponema endosymbiont of Eucomonympha sp.
GCGAGGCAAAACGCTTAAACCACGGATAGGTCTCGTAATACCCCAGCCATTGTTCCGCATACGGACAGCGCACCCCGCCGCAGGCAGGCGTCCAGTCCTCCCACGCGGAAACGGGCAAATCGTTCACTTTTGAAAAATTCTCCGGCGTGGGTTCTAATCCCTGTTCGCCGGCGCGGCGGCGGCTGCCGTTACTGCGTTCAAGACTCAACTCAAAGACCGCCTTTTGTACCACCGGCAGCGCTGCGTCTTCGCCTAAGGTTTCCACAAGGGTTTTGCAGAAATGAAAATACAGGAGCGCGAACTGCCGACACGCCAGACGGACTTCCTGCAAATGTGTTGTGCTCATAGCATTCCTTTTTTATAAAAAAGCCGCGCCAGTTTCAGCGGGCGTTTCGCAATTCTTGCGGTGTCAAAACGGTCCCGGCGACGTTGATAATCTTGAACCATTTTAATTTTTTCGAGTCTGTACCCTCGCAAAAAATAAATCATCAGTTCATAATCAAATACCTGTTCCAGTTCGTCTTTTTGGAGGGTAAAAAGTTTTATATTCAATAGAAAAATTATTAGCAATATATTCACAGACGCTTATGGTACGCCGCTGACCGTCCAGCGCCTCGAAAGCATCATCGGCATTTTTGACTCGATACGTCACATTCAAGGGATAGCCTTTGCGGACGGTATCAATAACGGCGTTGCGCCGCGCTGCGTTATATACAAATTCGTGCTGATACTCGGGGCGAATGTCGAGCCTGCCGCCGCAGCCCTTTGCGCCTTCCTCGTCTGGGTTGACGTAATCTTTCACCGAGTCCCGGACAGATATTTGATGCAAGTCAATTTTCAATTTGACGCACTCCTATAGGGCAAGGCTTTTTTCACCTGTCCGAGAGAGTAC
The DNA here is from genome assembly GCF_001028545.1 of Treponema endosymbiont of Eucomonympha sp. Lineage (NCBI taxonomy): Bacteria > Pseudomonadati > Spirochaetota > Spirochaetia > Treponematales > Treponemataceae > Treponema > Treponema endosymbiont of Eucomonympha sp. Next base: position 893 of record NZ_BBPW01000225.1, read on the forward strand.
ACAACAGGGGACTTTTCCCTGCTCTGGGCATTTACTGCTTTTTCTGCCTATAATTCGTCGCAGTACTCTTCGGCGGTTTTTACAT
>NZ_BBPW01000226.1:0-977 GCF_001028545.1 Treponema endosymbiont of Eucomonympha sp.
AATAGACCATTTTGCTACGTCGGCGATTTGGTCTAAATCTTCCTGCGAAAGTCGCACCATATACTCATATGCCCCAATCCACGTGCGGGCAGCGTCTACCGGCACCTTCAAGTCTTCATACGCATACTGCGCGGTTTCATCAGGGTGCTGCGCGATAAAGGTCGTAGCTTCGTCGAGGGCTTTCAGGAAACGTTCCGTACCTTCGGGATTTTTTGCGATAAAATTTGCGTCCAGCAACAAGTATCCCTTCCCCACGTAGCCGGACAGCGAATAATCGCCTATGCTCCGTGACGAGGGGACTTCAAGCACGGCTTTTTCAATATCGGAACTCGCCCAAAACGCGTCGATTTCTTTCGCCAGATATGCGGCAAGCAGTTCCGCGTTTGAACCGAGATACACGTGGTTCACCGTGTTTTTATCAATACCCCATTTCTCAAAGAACCGCGCCCAGAGGTACTCATTCGACGTCGCTTTTTGCACGCCGATTCTCTTCCCCGCAATGTCGCCGGGCGCTCTGATTGCGTCGTTCCGTACATAAAGTCTGCTGCCTGCCGGGTTGGAAATGAGAATCGTCGCCAGAATCCTCATCTTATTGCTTTCCGAAAATCGAGAGGCGATAGCAAAATCCATAGCTTCGGCGGAATCCGTTTCGCCGAGTAGCGCCGCGTTGAGGGTATCGATGCCGTAGGAAAAGGTCGAGATTTCAGCGTTGATATGATATTTATCGAATATGCCGGCTTTTTTCGCTACTCTGAATTGATAGGAAAACGCCGCGCTATCCGCGCCGACGCGAATCGTGAGCGCGTCTGAAGCGGCGCTTGCTGACGCAGTTTTTTTGGAGCAACCGGAAGCGCCAATCAACACAATGCCGGTTAAGACCAAAACCGGAAACATCGCAGAAAGCCGGTTTTTTACCGTGATTATACGCATAATAAATTCCTTATAAGCACTTTTGTTCAAACGTTATACAGACAATC
>NZ_BBPW01000227.1:0-977 GCF_001028545.1 Treponema endosymbiont of Eucomonympha sp.
ATGCGCTTAAACTGCAAGAAAACGGTTTTAAGCTCAAAGAACAAGACAAAACTATCGAAGACTTAAAACAAAGACTGCAGGACGCGCAGAAACGTCGATTTCCCCGCGCCGTTTGCCCCGATGATTCCGTAGCAGTTCCCCGGCGTAAACTTCATGTTTACGTCCTTAAAGAGCGTCCGCTCGCCGAACTTGAGGCTCAAATCGCTGACTGTAATCATGCCTGCTCCTTGCGTATGACAATAGCGCCGTAAGTAGCGTGGGTTTTATTCAAGCTCCAACAGCGGGATATGCGGCAGCGCGGCGCCGCTCCCCTGCAAATCGCCGTACATGCCGGATATATTTTTGACAAAGCGCTCGATTTGCTTTTCGCGTTTTGCCCACGACTTCTCCATAGCGCGTTTTTCGGCGTCAAGGTCGCCCTGCATTTCCGCGTAGGACTCAAGGATAGCTTCGACTCGCTGCTTGAACTGCGTACCGGTAAGATAGGCGAACACCTGTTCCGCCTTATCCGCCTTGCCCTCGTTTGCCTGTTTGATAGCGGCGGCGGTCTTGAGGCTTTCCCGCAGCGCCGTTGCCAGCCCCAGCCGGTATTTTATGTCGGTAATCCAGACGCCGCTGTGATACCCGAAATGCTCGATATACGGCGGCAGCGCTTCGGACGAAAGCACGGCGAGCTCCGCCTTGCTTTCCCGCGTGTCCTCTTTCAGCTTGTCGAGCCAGCCGTCCGACCAGGTCTTTGTGCGCTTGAGTTCCCACAGGATTTTGCCCGCGGTTCTGCCGGAACTCAGGCGCACCGTTTGAATAATGTCTCCGCCTTTTTTCCCCTTTTTGACTTCTTCGACGGCGTCTTCAGGGAAAGCTTGCGCAAGCAGTGCCCCGGTGTCGAGTTCAAGGATTTCTCCCTGCAACTTCGTTGACCCTTGCTGCGCGCGTTTCTGCGCGTCCTGCATTCTTTGTTTTAATGCTTCGATTGTTTT
>NZ_BBPW01000228.1:0-969 GCF_001028545.1 Treponema endosymbiont of Eucomonympha sp.
GAAAGTCCGTGCGGCGGGAGTGCGTCTATCGGGGACGTGGGTTTTCGTGAACGGGGACACCGGGTGTAAGTTCGGCGGGTGGCGCGTTTTGCTGCGCACGCTCGTAAACGGGAAAGAGCAGCTTTCGGAACTTTCGCCGCCCGTGACGGCACCGGCAGGCGGCACCTTTATCATGCCCGCGGGCGACGTGGTGCTTGAAGACAAAATTGTGTAGCAGCGGCTCTCCGCCGGCGCCGGACTCCCAATGAAAGCGGCGCGTTTCGCTCCGGCGAGACGCGCCGCTTTCCGCATGCGGCGCGACAAGGAATATATGGCAGAAAGCAATAAGAACAACGGCGGCGATAAAAAAGGCGGCGGGCGCAAAAGCGGCGGCAAGAACAGCCGGGACAGCCGCGACCCCTACGATTTTTTCAAGCTGGCGCCCGGCGACGGCGCGGACAAGGGCGGGAAAGGCGGCGGCAAAAACAAAAAGCCGCCCGTGCCGTTCTGGGGAATCCTGCTCGCGGTGCTAGGAATCACCGTCGTGCTGAACGTGGTGATGATGCGCCGGCAGGACTCCCTCGTCGACTTTTCGGAGTTCCGCAGCCTGATAGAGAGCGGCGCGATAACCTATGTCGAAATCCGGGAAACATACCTCACCGGCTACACCGACAGGAACCGCTCCCAAACCGGCGCCTTGCCGTCGGCCGGAGGGCTGTTCAAGCTCCCCGTCTCCCCGTCTCGGACGCCCGAATACAAGACTATCGGCTTCCTGACCGACCGCTTCATAAAACTGCTCGACGACTGTGGCGTAACGTACCGCGTTATCCCGAAGCAAAACACCTTCTTCGCCCAGCTTTTCTGGAGCCTCGTCGTGCCGATAGTGCTGATGCTCGTCATGTATTTCTTCCTCTTCCGCCGCATGAACGGGGGCTTGAGCGGCGGGCTTTTCGGCAACGGATCGCGCTCGAGCGCGGTGGCGGAAGGGCA
>NZ_BBPW01000229.1:0-967 GCF_001028545.1 Treponema endosymbiont of Eucomonympha sp.
GTCGTCAGACCGTGCTGGATGAAGAGATCCTTACCCATCCGCATGACATCGGCCGCATCCCACATGGGCTCGACCTCCGTCGTGACGAAATCCTTGGCCGCAGTGCGCTCAAGACGCTCTTCGAGCGAAACCCGCTCGTCATAGTAGTTGTGCTTGTAGCTCTTATCGGTGAGACGCGGGCGTGGAGCCTGTGTCCACTTGAATTCCGGATCATCCTCAAAATAGGAGTTCATGAGAGGCCAGTAGGCCAAGTATTCGAAATACCGACAGCGGAACGAATTAGCTGAGGCCATGATTTCGCTGCCAATAGTAAGCAGGATGTCCCGAGGAGGCATGCACGTCATCATCGAGTCGTTACGGAAATCGGGGGTGCCAATGGCCTGATTCCACTGGAGCGGAGTCGGACGATCGACCTGGACTCCGTGCTTCTCGAGAACATCGACAAGATTGTCGAGCTGTGCATTCGCCTTCTCAACCGTCTCGAGCGGACGCGGCCCCCACATCCCTCGCATGGCAGAATCCACCGGAACCTTCTCGGAAGTCGCCGGCTCCTCTGGCGGAATGACGGAGTTATCCGCACGTCCGACGATAACTCGTTTCAGCGGATCCCAGTCGTTCCATGAATTAACAATCTTGGTCATCATTGATCCTTTCCTTGTTTTCCCATTGGCCGGCGCCACCATCTCGAAGGCGCACGCACCGCTATCCTTGTCGAGTCACTTGTGCATCCCGCAAAACTCATCGAGACCACATGGGCCACTCACCGATGAAACAGCAGGGTCGCCGGCGTCTGCGCTCGTCGCCGCCGGGGACACTTCAGTAAATCGGGCACGCACCGACCAGCCACAATCAGAAACTGCGGACTGCTGCGTGTTCATCGATCTCCCCTGCCTCACCGTTGAGGAACCATCACGACGTTTTCAACAATAGCGCAAAGTAATACATGTGTACAAGACCTTCACACAAT
>NZ_BBPW01000230.1:0-961 GCF_001028545.1 Treponema endosymbiont of Eucomonympha sp.
TGATGGGCGCGCTCGGCACCGCGCGGGACGCTCTCATCGTCTTCAGCGCCGTTCCCCTCGCCCTGACAGGCGGTGTTGTTGCGCTGTGGCTGCGGGGGATCCCGTTTTCGGTCTCCGCCGCGGTCGGTTTCATTGCCCTGTCGGGCGTTGCCGTCCTCAACGGGCTGGTGATGCTTAGTCACATCAAGCAACTGATGGCCAGGGGGCAGGAGAAGGCGGAAGCCATCTTCGAGGGCGCCCTCACCCGCTTGCGGCCCGTCGCCATGACGGCACTGGTGGCGTCGCTCGGCTTTGTGCCGATGGCGCTGGCAACCGGAACCGGCGCGGAGGTGCAACGGCCGATTGCAACGGTCGTGATCGGTGGGCTGATCAGCGCAACGCTGCTGACGCTGTTCGTTCTGCCAGCACTTTATGTGCTGTTTGGACGCAAGCCGGAGAGCGTTGCATCAGAGACAACATCGATGCCAGCTCAAACCGTCGAACCGTTGCGCGGTTAACTGGATCAGGCGGCGCCGAGATACGCGGCTTTCACCTTCGGGTCCGAGAGCAGCGTCGCGCCGTCGCCCTCCAGTGCCACCTTGCCGGTCTCCAGCACGTAGCCACGGTCGGCGATCTCGAGCGCGGCGCTGGCATTCTGCTCGACAAGCAGGACAGTCACGCCTTCTTTTCGGAGTGACACGATCGCCGCAAGGATCTGATCGACAAGCGTCGGCGATAGCCCGAGCGAAGGTTCGTCCAGCAGCAGCAGCTTCGGCTTGCCCATCAAGGCACGGCCAATCGCCAGCATCTGCTGCTGACCGCCGGACAATCCCCCGGCAAGCTGGCGGCGCTTCTCGGCAAGTATCGGCAACATTCCGAACACACCGTCGCGGCCGCTTTCGATGTCCCTGTCCCGGCGCCTGTAAGCACCCAGGAGAAGATGGTACTCGACGCCCAGCGGTCCGCAGATCCTGCGGCCTTC
>NZ_BBPW01000231.1:0-962 GCF_001028545.1 Treponema endosymbiont of Eucomonympha sp.
AACGCGCCGTGCCCGGCAACAGCCGCGTCAGGTCGCGGGTCCGGTAGCGGATCACAGGCATGGCTTCCTTGGTCAGCGAGGTGAAGACCAGTTCGCCTTTCTCGCCGTCCGGCAGCACTTCGCCGGTCGCGGGATTGATGACCTCGGGATAGAAGTGATCTTCCCAGATGTGCAGGCCGTCTTTTGTCTCGACGCATTCGCTGGCGACGCCGGGACCCATCACCTCGGACAGGCCGTAAATGTCGACGGCGTGAAGATCGAACGCTTCCTCGATCTCTTCGCGCATCGCGTTGGTCCATGGCTCGGCGCCGAAGATGCCGATGCGCAGCGACGATTTGCGCGGGTCGAGGCCCTGTTTCCTGAATTCATCGAGGATCGCCAGCATATAGGATGGCGTCACCATGATGACTTCGGGCTTGAAATCGGTGATGAGCTGAACCTGACGTTCGGTCATGCCGCCGGAAACCGGAATGACGGTGCAGCCGAGACGCTCTGCTCCGTAATGCGCGCCAAGACCACCAGTGAACAGGCCGTAGCCGTAGGCAATATGGACCTTCATCCCGGCGCGGCCGCCTGCGGCGCGGATCGAGCGGGCGACAACGTCGCTCCACGTCTCGATGTCGCGCTTGGTGTATCCGACGACTGTCGGCTTGCCGGTCGTGCCGGACGAGGCGTGGATGCGCGCGACCTGGGATTCAGGAACCGCGAACATGCCGAAGGGATAGTTGTCCCTCAGGTCTGTCTTGATCGTGAACGGGAATTTCGCGAGATCCTCAAGGTTCCTGAACGATTCCGGCCGCACGCCCGCGGCGTCGAACTTGGCGCGGTAATGCGGCACATTCTCGTAGGCGTGCCGCAGCGACCATGCGAGACGCTCGCGCTGGAGGGCGCGAATCTCGTCACGGGACGCGATCTCATGGGGATCGAGCGCGGTGGGTTCGGGTGTCAGCCGATCGAGCTTA
>NZ_BBPW01000232.1:0-952 GCF_001028545.1 Treponema endosymbiont of Eucomonympha sp.
TTTACTTGTCAAGCGTATACGAGTTTATAACTTTGTTTATAAGTACCCGCGTCTTTTTCAGTGGTTTTGCAGTCTGCGGGGAAGTTGCCGGGGCATAAAAAACCGCCGCGCTGTGTTGCCGCGGCGGGCGAAAACCGTCTTCAATCCGCTGTCTGTCCGTTCCCACGATGACAAAATGTCGTAAAACGCCATTAGAGCGTCTGTAGAGCGCGTCTCGCCTGTCGTGTCTCCGGCAGGTCGGCAGCGTCCGGGCTTACCAACCAAAAGGTAAGTAAGGTAAGTTTTTCCCTAGAGGTTTCCCTACCTTACTTACCCTGACCGACTTACCGGCATTGTGCCTTCCATACGCGCATAGAGGGCATTTGCAGCGTCCGTTTGCGCTGGGTGGTGGTTTATATCGACCGAGCGTTTGTAAACGCCGCTTATGCCGCCCTGCACCCTGTTTTAGGCGGCAAAACGGCTATTCCGGACCGTACACCACCCGTACCGTGCGCACCTGCTCCTGCGCAAAGAAAATACCTGCCGGTGCTGCTACCTTCACCGTGACATCGCCCTTTCCGCCAATGCCGCTCACCGCAAGCCGGTAGTATTGGGCGGCATCGTCGAGAACCGTCAACTCGCCTTTCTGAATGCCGGTGCCGCCGGTATCTATGAGCGTAATGTCCGCCGCCGTCAAGCCTGCAACGGTTTTGCTGAACCAGAGATCTAGCCTCGTCGTGGTCGGTTCATTTTCAAAACCGCCGTTCGCATACACGCCGTTGAAGGATACCGATACCGCCGTGTCATCGGGATTGTCTTTTACTATCGTGTCCCCCGCCCCGCCGCTTACCGCCTCCCGTGCTTTTTGCAGCAGGTCGCAACCGCCGATAGCAAGAGCAAACGCCAGCGCGAAAACCGCCGCCCAAAATACAGTCTTTCTCACCTAAACCTCCGTACCATAGAAATCTTGCGC
>NZ_BBPW01000233.1:0-949 GCF_001028545.1 Treponema endosymbiont of Eucomonympha sp.
TGACGAACTTCGGAGGTATTTAAGGCATACGGAGAGCAATTATGACAAGAAACTGTTTTTAGGATTCGGGACTGTTTTAGGAACCAGAGAAAGAATGTTCGCCGCGCCGCTCCTTATAGCGCAGTGCGAAATATCGCACGACGGCGGGTTTGTTACGCTTGAACCCGATATGGGAACGCTGAGTCTGAATTATGATTTAATTTCCTCGTTATCGCCGAACAGCTTTAACGATACTGTGGATGACGCCGTAAATCCGCTCAGCGACGACGAAAACAGCGCGGTTGAAGAATATGAACAGCGCATAGAGGGAATCGACGCTTTTGATACGGGACGCTTGAATGAATTGGCGCGTGAAATATTCGGCGAATTTACCCGCAAACTAGAATCATTCAAAAACATTGGTAAATTAACGCAAGCTTCATATAATTTTCAAGAGGAATTAGAAAAATACACCTACCGTCCCGCGCGGAGAAAGAACGCTGCTATCACGCCGATAAAAAGAGCGGAATCGCTCTTTGAAAAGGGCTTGTCCTTCGTGGACGCAAACCACTTCTTTTTACACGCGATTCCCGACCAGCTTTCCACTTTTGAAGCGCTGAATAATTTTGTGCGAGATATAGGCACGGAAACCGAATTCAAAAATCCCGTCGTAGAAAAGATGCTCGCCAATGCGTTGACGGACAGCCGTGTTGAAATAGGCAACGAAGATAACGACGCTGAAATTCAGCAGGCAATAGACACCGCCGTTCCGCTTTCGCTCTCAAATTCGCAAGTGCAGGCTTTGAAAAACGCGTGGGCAAACGAAATAAGCTATATTCAGGGTCCGCCCGGAACCGGAAAATCGCACACCATATCCGCACTCGTGCTTTCGGCTGCCGCGCTGCATAAAAAGATTTTGGTACTTTCGGAAAAAACAGCGGCGCTCAAAGTGGTAAAAGATAAAATCGAA
>NZ_BBPW01000234.1:0-944 GCF_001028545.1 Treponema endosymbiont of Eucomonympha sp.
GCGCCGTAACCCCCGGTTCCTCCCCCGTCCCGTGGCTGCCGTCCGCTATATAACTCCGAACCTATATGCAGAGTTTCCTCAAGACATTCGGCTTGTGCCGAATGCCTTGCGCGCCTATACTGCGTCTATGCGTGTAAAACTACTCTTTACGTTTTCCCTCGCCGCGCTCCTGTCGTCGTGCTCCGACGAGCTTCCCGCCATTCAGGACGTGCGGCTCGCCGCGGTATTCGATTTCCGCTCCCCGGACGCAAAGCCGGATATGTACCTTTCTCTCTTCGTCAGCCCTTCCTCTGATATCAAGACGCTCAAATCGCTGCGGCTGACGCACCCGGATTCGGGCTTCCGCTGGAACGTGGATAAACCCGTAACGTTTGAGAACGGCGCGCGCTCGTGGGCGGGCAGTCCCCGCCTTGCGCCGTACCGCAAGACGGCGTTCGCGGCGGGCGACTATGTCGTCGAATACGTCGACAAGGCGGAACGCTCCAAGGATTTTGCGGCGCGGCTTGCGTATCCGGCGGCGCTGTCGGACGCGCGCGCCGCCGAAGCCGCCGGCATACTGCCCGCCGGGTCGGAACTGAACTTCGCCGTATACGACCAAGAGGGGAATCTGCTGTATTATGGGAAGAAAAATAGCGCGTGGGCGGGCTTTGCGCAAATCCGCGCCGAATACCCCGATGCGCATTCCGCGCGGGAGTGCCTTGTTTCGCCCGACGGCGCGACCGTGTGCCTGCTGCCGTTCCTGCCCGGCGGTGCAGACAACGACGGCGCGGCGAGAAGCGGGTAAACCCGTCATGCCTGATTCCGACCGCTATAGCGCGATAAAGACCTTCGCTCGCCGATCGGCGCGCATGACGGAAAGCCAGAAGCGCGATTATGCGGAACTGTCCCCGTCGCTCTGCCTGCCGTTTTCTGAAGCCGCGCTGAACTTTGCGGGACTCTTCGGC
>NZ_BBPW01000235.1:0-936 GCF_001028545.1 Treponema endosymbiont of Eucomonympha sp.
GGTATATCCCTCCACGGAGCGCCCGTGCGCGTCTGCCACGCTACCGCGTTGATAAACAGGCGGTTATCTTTCGCCACGCCCCCGCGTTTCCCTGCCTGTCCGGGCAGCAGTTCTTTTATCCGTTCCCGCGCCTCGTCGCTTATATCGTGCCGGTGAATGCCTTCATTTCTTTTCATGCTTCTATTTTACCTCTTTTCCCCTATCCAGTCCACACTGCCTAGACAATATGAACGAAAAAAAGAAAGGGAAAGATAAAACAGGAGGCATAGTTTATTATTTTATAAATAACTGGTGCACTCAGATCGATGAAATTGATATTGGCTCAACTATTGTGCCGCTGGAAAAAAGTATAAAGAAGCAATATATATAAAGATGAATTTTTTTTAAAACAGTAGAGTGGCATAAATCTCCTCAGGAAAAAGATATCTGTAATGACCCGCTTCCTTGTCGGTGATTACGAAGTCGATATTATCGATATCCGGTTCGTAGCCGAACTTCGGGAAATAGTCGTCGCGGACAAGCCCTTTCAGCGTCTTTTCTTTCTGTATGCCGCCGTATGTTGACAACTTCCTCTCCACAAAATGTTGAATCTAGGGCGTATTCACGCGGCGCAAAGCAATATTGATAACAGATATCGGAAAATTTTTAGGCGGCGAAAGAAACGCTCAATTTGTTCGTTGTTGCGAGATACAGGATTTGAACCTGCCACCTTCGCCTCCGGAGGGCGACGCTCTATCCAAATGAGCTAATCTCGCGCAGGATATAGAGTTAGCACCGTTTTATATGTTCACCATAAGACGTTAAAATAAGGTAGATATTGTTACTATAGTTTATTGCGTTTTGCTTGTCAAGCGTGTGTTCGGGTATATTTTCGGGTACCACTGCCCGCGTCTTTTCAGCGTGGAGTGTTTGTATGGCAAAAGCCGCAAACGGCGT
>NZ_BBPW01000236.1:0-931 GCF_001028545.1 Treponema endosymbiont of Eucomonympha sp.
CCGTTGGGGTCGCTGTCGGAGCCGTCGGTCTGGAATTCTTTTGGGCCGAACGCGTCGGTAAGAGCGGCGCCGCCCGCGCCCAAGAGCGTGGAGACGCTGGTCTTATACAGCGTCCACCTCTGGTTGAAATCGTCGTCATAAGTGCCGGTCAGGATATAGAGAATGCTGTTGTCGTCCGCGGAGGCGGAGACGGCGACCGCGCGAATGTCGTAAGCCGTTGGCGGAGTCGCCGGAGCGTCTCCGGTTAAAAGCGTCGTGGCGGCAAAAGCCGCCCCGAATGCCGGAACGGCGCTAATGTTTGAATCGGCGCCGTTGGTGGTGCCGTCATATTTCTGCGGACCGCCGATCGCCGGGATAAGCAGAACGGTGTCCGCGTCGCCGCCGCCGGGGGGTGCCGGCGACCGGAATGATTTCCTGCGCGTTTATTCCGACCGTTACCGCAACAGGGTCGCTCAAGGTGCCGTCCGAGCCTATGCTCATTTTAACCAGTTGGCTGGGGGCATACTTTTCTCCGTATTCGTCCGAGCTAAGGTAGAGCGCGTACAGAAAATTGCTGCCGTTCCCGTCCTTCAGGGCGATAATCGCCTGCCCCTTGGCGTCGGGGTCGTCTAGTGTTGCGGTAAGGTCAAAGGGCTCCCGGTCAAGGGTGTGCACCGCGCCGTCGCTCAGCCCGTTCAGCTCGTTCGCGCCCAGAATGTAAATATTCTGGGAAGCGTTATCGACGATATACAGCAGGCTGGCTTCCTCAATTCTCGGATTTGCCGTGTCGTCGGCGGGCATATAGACCTGCGCCCCGCCGTGCGGGTTAGACGCCGCCAGCACCGGGTTTTTGCTTACAAAGTACTGCGCGGTTATGTCCTTTGCCAAGACTCCCCACGACCCGTAGGGCGGTGGGGGGGGACGCAGAAGCGAGTAGTCGGTGGCCGCGGGG
>NZ_BBPW01000237.1:0-932 GCF_001028545.1 Treponema endosymbiont of Eucomonympha sp.
AAAATCAAGGTTGCGTTCGACGAACAGAATGTCGCGCCCGACCGCATTTTGGATTTTGCCTTTCTTGTCTTTTGCTAATTCATACTTTGCTAAAATACGGCTTTCTTTTATATCGCCCGCAAACGGAGGATTAGCCATTAAAATATCAAACTGAAAATCATGATTCGAGTCGGATTTTGTGCGCAGCTTTTTGAGCTTCTTCCAGCCCGTATGGTATATATCGCCCCATTCTTCAGACTTCGTTTGTTCGTCCCAACGGTCCCAATCAAGCGTGTTTAAGTGCAGCACATTTGTTTGCCCGTCGCCTGCAATTAAGTTAAGCGTTCGTCCGACACGCACCGTTTTTTCGTCAAAGTCAACTGCAAAAACTTTTTCGTTCACATAGTCTGAACATTCCGGCGGCTTTTTCTCGGGTGTAAACAAATGACTTTTCTGTAATCCTTTGTTTTTTAATATGTGCTCCCATACATAAAAAATAGTATGCACCGGAAAACCGCAACTGCCGCTCGCAGTATCAATCATCGTTTCGTTTGCATTCGGATTGAGCATACGCACGCACATATCGATTACATAACGCGGCGTAAAATATTGCCCCTTTTCGCCCTTGCTGCTTTTGCTGATTAAGTATTCAAATGCTTCGTCAACAACTTCAAGGTTTGAATTAAACAATTTTACATTCTGCAAAGACGAAACACAAAGAGAAAGATGCGACGGGGTGAGCGTAATTTTTGCGTCAGCGCTAAAAACACCGTCCCATTTTTTCTTTGCGGCGTCGAATAACTTTTGCAGCTTGTTTTTTAATTCTGTTTCAGTGTCGCCGTAATTTCTAAATTCAAGGTAACGTATGCGGTTTCTGCCGCTTTCCATTTCATCGTATAGCTTGGTAAAAATGAGCTTGAACAATTCTTCAAAGACGTCAACGCCGGCATTTG
>NZ_BBPW01000238.1:0-920 GCF_001028545.1 Treponema endosymbiont of Eucomonympha sp.
CGCAGCACCGACGAAATCCGCGCGCCCATATATTGCAGGTACGGTCCCGTGTTGCCGTTGAACGAGAGCGATTCCTTCGGGTCAAAGAGCATATCCTTCGCGGGCGTCGCCTGAAGCAAAAAGTAGTGCAGCGCGCCGATAGCGACGGCTTCGGCGACGGCGTCCGCGTCTCCGACCGCTTCTTCGCGCCCCTTCGCGGCGATTTCCTCCCGCGCTCCCTCGCGGAGGCTATCGATAAGGTCGTCGGCGTCGACGACGGTGCCCTCGCGGCTCTTCATTCTGCCTTCGGGCAGGTTCACCATTCCGTAAGACAGGTGGCGCAGGCTTTCCGCCCACGCGAAACCCAGCTTCTTTAAGATATGGAACAGCACCTTGAAGTGGTACTGCTGCTCGTTGCCGACGACGTAGACCAGCCGGTCAAAGTCCCAGTCGCCGCGGCGGCAGAGCGCGGTGCCGATATCCTGCGTCATATAGAGCGCGGTGCCGTCTTTGCGTAGCAGCACCTTCTTGTCCAAGCCGATTTCCGCAAGGTCTACCTGCACCGAGCCGTCGGCTTCGCGGTGGAATACGCCCGCCTCAAGTCCCTTCAGGATTTCCGCCTTGCCCTTCAGGTAGGTGTCGCTCTCGTAATAGAACGCGTCGAACGAAACGCCGCAGCGCCGGTAGGTTTCGCGGATTCCGCCGATAGCCCACTCGTTCATCTGCTTCCAGCGAGCGCGCACGTCCGTGTCGCCCCGCTCCCACTCCACGAGCAGGTTCTGCGCCTCGGCTTCCGCGTCCGGGTGTGTCTTGCTGTAGGCGCCGAACTCGACGTAGCAGTCGCCGACGAAGCGGTCGCCCTTCACGCCGAGCGACTCCGGCGTGTCGCCTTTGGCGCGGTGGAACTTCTCGTAGGCGAGCATCGTCTTGCAGACATGGAC
>NZ_BBPW01000239.1:0-917 GCF_001028545.1 Treponema endosymbiont of Eucomonympha sp.
GTGGAGCGACAAAGCGGCGCGGGCTGGCAACCTGCTTGCCGCGACAACCGGACTGCGGGCGGGCGAGGTGCTGGCTTTGCGGAAAAGCGGGGCTTCGGTATCCCGTTTTTGAGCCAGTCCGCAACAACAAGCAGCGCATCGTCTCGGTTATCCTCCCCCGTGCTTCGCGCAGTGAGCTTCAACCCTGTCTTTTGGTCTACCAGTTCGGCATAAAATTTGCCGTGTCTCTGGTGCAGATAATACCGCCGCATAGCCTATTCTCCCCCTATGAGAAAAATGCTTTTCTACACCTTTTCTCATACTGATTTTCAGCATAGCTACGGTATGTCCGTTCGCCTGTCTTTTTTGTTTGCTAAATCTTTGTCTTGTAAAGATTTGGTTTTTGAGCCATGCAGGCTTCGAACCTGCGACCCACAGATTAAGAGTCTGTTGCTCTACCAACTGAGCTAATGGCCCGATATATCTTTCTTTGTATACAGTGCGTCCGACACGGCTCGAACGTGCGACCTACGGATTCGAAGTCCGTTGCTCTATCCAGCTGAGCTACGAACGCTCGTCTTGCTACCCATAAGACAGACCCGAATCCGCTGCGGCGCGCGGTAAAGCGCGTCTGTCCCCAATGCCGCGGGTGCCTGGTGGGTTTCGAACCCACGACAGCCGGATCCACAATCCGGTGCTCTACCCCTGAACTACAGGCACCATAATGCCCGATACAGTACAGCAAAAACGCAAAACGTGTCAACGCGCCAAGAAGCTACAGCAACTTACAGAGCAGGCAGTAATGCCCTAGGTAGTGTGGACTGGATAAAGGGAAAGAGGTAAAATAGAAGCATGAAAAAAAATGAAGGCATTCACCGGCACGATATAAGCGACGAGGCGTGGGAACGGATAAAAGAACTGTTGCCCGGACAGGCAGG
>NZ_BBPW01000240.1:0-914 GCF_001028545.1 Treponema endosymbiont of Eucomonympha sp.
GCGGATTATATAAGAGCAATTATACGCGCGGGACACACTGCTTTGTCCGTTGCCCCGCAACAAGCAGTGCGGCGGCATACAAAGCCATAACGGAATTCACGGGTGCGGCATTTGGGAGCCGACAAGTTTCAAGCGGCGCAGAGCAGACAGGGATAAAACGTGCAGTTTACGATTCTGATCATCGACGACGAAAAGAATATCCGCGAAGGGTTGGGTGCGGCGCTGGAGCTTGACGGCTACACGGTGAAATTGGCGGAAAACGGGCGGGCGGGGCTGGCGCTTATCGAAAAAGGCGACGTTGATCTGGTGATTACCGACCTGCGTATGCCGGAGGCTTCGGGCGAAGAGGTGCTGGCGAAGGTGTCGGCGGAAAGCCCCGGCATTCCGGTCATCGTGCTTACAGGGCACGGCAGCATAGACAGCGCGGTTGACGCAATGCGCAACGGCGCCTACGACTTCCTGACGAAGCCGCTCAGTCTCGAAAGGCTCGCGCTGATAGTGAAGCGCGCGCTTCAGGGGCGCGAGCTTGTGCTGCAGCACCGGCAGCTTCAGGAAGAACTGCGGGAGCGGAAATCGTTCGAGTCGATTGTCGGCAGGAACGCGGAAATGCAGAAAATCTTTCAGATTGTGCGCCGCGCCGCGGACTCGAAGGCGTCGCTCCTGATTACGGGGGAGAGCGGCGTGGGGAAAGAACTGGTCGCCGACGCGCTCCACAACCTTTCGCCGCGCCGCGACAAGCCGCTCATAAAGGTGCACTGCGCCGCGCTTTCGGAGAGCCTGCTCGAAAGCGAACTGTTCGGGCACGAGAAGGGCGCGTTCACCGGCGCGGCGGCGCGGAAGCGGGGGCGCTTCGAGCTTGCTAACGGGGGCACGCCCTGTTCGGACGAAAGCGGCGAAACGAACCAGGACGGGAC
>NZ_BBPW01000241.1:0-909 GCF_001028545.1 Treponema endosymbiont of Eucomonympha sp.
CAAGGCGAACATAGACTGCCTCGCCATGAGCGCGACGCCGATTCCGCGCACCCTGCATATGAGCCTGCTCAAAATCCGCGACATGAGCCTGCTCGCCACGCCGCCCGCAAACCGGCAGGCGATAGAGACGGTTATAGACGCATACCGCGACGATAAACGCGAGGTCGCGGGACTGCGCCCGCAGCAGTTCCGCGGCGAAGAACGCGAGCGAGCTTCCCTGAAAGCCTTCAAGCTCGCACGGGTACGCGGCGCCGGGCGCGGCTAATCCCGCGGCGAGCGAGCGGAGCGAGTTCCAGCCCGCGGCGACGTCCGGGAGCGGACGGCTGGTGTTCGGTTTGTTCACGGTGCGCTGTATCCTCTGCATACGGCGATACTTGTTCCCCGCAAGAGGGAACGAGTATCGTTCTATAGGTAAAGCCCGCGCTGAGCACGGGCAACGTTCGAGTTCTGCGTTCCCTACGGGAACGTTCGAGTTTCTTGAAGAAACTGTCGCACGCCTTCGGCTTGCTACCGAGTTTGCGCCGCTTCGCTTAGCGCAAACTCGCGGCTTATAGGCTTTGCCCCTATGCTTTGCCTATGAGTGAAGGCGCATAGGCAAGCCTATCTCTCACCGGCAGGTGAGAACGCCTCGCACGCATAGGTGGGAGTTTCTTCCTTATAGTAAGGATACTCTCCCCGCTACGGCGGTGCAACCCCTCCCGCTACGGTGGCATGCCTCCTCTCACTATAGTGGTGTGCCTCCTCTCATTATGGCGGTGCGACTCCTCCCACTACGCTGGTGCAGGTCTCCCTATTACAGTAGGGAAGGTCTCCACACTATAATAGGGAGAGTCTCCACACTATGGTGTGGAAACCCCTCACACTACAATATGGAGGCTCTCCACACTGTAGTGTGGAGAGCCTCCATAA
>NZ_BBPW01000242.1:0-903 GCF_001028545.1 Treponema endosymbiont of Eucomonympha sp.
CCCCATTACGAGCGTGCGCAGCAAAACGCGCCACCCGCCGAACTTACACCCGGTGGCCCCGTTCACGACAACCCACGGCCCGGATAGGGGCACTCCCCCCGCACGGACTTTCGCGCCCGCCCGGTGCCGTGTTACGGCGGGAATGGGTACCGGAACCGCGTCCCCGTCTTCGTCTTGGTACGTATTCTTGATCGCATACGAAACCGTATAGGTCGTCCATATCTTTGCGTACAGGATTTGACTTTGTTTTATCACGTATCCCGGCTCAAAATCCAGCCCCGATCCGTCGGGCGTGGTGTTCCACGTCACTACGTCAGTGTCCTGAATCGATATAAGCCCCTGTGCACTCGGCAACGGGATTCCCGTTTTTGTGTTGCCCGTCAGTGTGGCGAGATGCTCCCCCTGATACGCCAGTATTACCTCTATACTGCTCGCGCCCGTGCCGGGTTCGCCCGCAAAGTCCGCCCACACCGGATAGAACGTGGTGTCGCGGGTTATAGAAAACGTCTCGCCCTCCTGATACCACTCGCCCGCGCCGTTCGGCTTCATGCTCCAGGCGGCAAAATACCTGCCCGCCGGGGAGTTGGGAATCGTGTCATCGCCGCGCACCGTCACCTGTTCGTTCGGCAGATACGTCCCGTACTGATCCTTTTCCGCAAACTCGTCCGCGTCCTTCGCGTACCAGACGCGGTAAAGCGGCTTCCACTGCGCATAAAGAGTAATGTCGTCCCAGACGGCAAACGTGTCGCCCGAATAATATGTTCTGCCGGAGCCGTCCAGCTCTGTGTTCCACGCGTAGAAATATATGACCCTAACGTCGTCTCTAAAAGAGAAATCAGGCACTTTGACGGCTTCACCCGGACGGTATTCGGTGCTGCCTAGGAGCACCCCCGCCGCGCTGTA
>NZ_BBPW01000243.1:0-901 GCF_001028545.1 Treponema endosymbiont of Eucomonympha sp.
AAGCCGACATCACGAGTACCCCGGCCTTGCGCAAATACGCCCGCCTGTAGCAACCGCCGCGCCGCCTCTTCCGCCTTCCCCTTTGGCTCGCCCAAAGGTACGCCGGTAGATTTCCGGCAAGCCCATATCTTTTTTTCATGGCTCCAAAATGTTGCCTGCCAAAAAGGACTGTTCTTTACTCGGAAAACGCAAAAATCATTGTGCCGAAAAACCAAGACGCGCATAAAAACCCCTTTGCGTTTATAAGTCTGTTTATAACCGCATCTACCAAAGTTTTTAACGCCGGTTTTCCGGTAGTTAAATCTATATACAATAGACAGATAGCAAAAAAGCGGACGACGGGAATCGAACCCGCGTTTGTAGCTTGGGAAGCTACCATACTGCCATTGTATTACATCCGCGCATAAAACAAACAGCGCTTATATAGTATAAAAAACACCCTGTGTCAAGAACTTGACAGCTTCCCTATCCTGCGCTCTTACCTGCGCGGCATTATTGCCGAGTCGCAACGACCTTCACGTTGTTTGGCGAACGCCTATTCCTTGCCCGCGCTTTACGACCAGCCCGTATAGCAGAAGCGACAGCAGCGTATCTTCAAGTCCGGAACCCGCAGCGCGGAGTTCCGCGTCGGTTTTTGCCAGCAGCGCAAGCGCGGCGTCCGTCTCTGCGGGCTTCCACGCCTCCGCCGCTTTCCGGTACTGCGCCTGTATCCTGAGCGAGCCGAAACCCGCGACCTTATAATCAAACGAAGAGGGCGACGGGTGTTCGGTGCGGAAATGGTGCCAGTCTTTTAGGCGGCGGAAGCAGTACGCCAGTCCTGCAATAAGCGCCTGCGAAGCGCTGTTCTTTGCGGCGCGGATAGTCTCAAGGATTTCCGCCGCGCTTTCAAGCCGAGCTGCGG
>NZ_BBPW01000244.1:0-899 GCF_001028545.1 Treponema endosymbiont of Eucomonympha sp.
TCGGCGCGGCGGTGGTGGAGACGGACCCGCTGGAAGGCTCGGACGGCGCGTATCTGGTTGCGCGGAAGGCGGTTTTTGCCGACCCGGAGCACTGGTATTATCCCGATCAGTACAATAAGGCGGAACAGGAAGCGCGGAGACTGCATAAAGAGGTAGTGGGGTTTTACCATTCCCACCCCGATCATGCGGCCTTGCCGTCCGACTTTGACCGCGCCCGCGCCTTTCCGTTTTATTCGTATATTATTGTTGCGGTAGGGAAAGGGCAGGCAAACGATATGACGAGCTGGGAACTTGCGGCGGACCGGAGTTGTTTTGAGCCGGAAGAAATCGAACGGGCGCCGACGGATTCGCGCGGATAGTTCCGCTAACTAAAGAAGGCGAGGGATTTTGCATGGCAGTTACGATTTTGATACCGGCGGCGCTTCGCGCTTTTACCGGTCAGAAGTCCGAGGCGTCCGCGTCCGGCGCGACGGTCGGCGAGGCGATACGCGCATTTGCGGACGCCTATCCCGATATACGCAAGCATTTATATCAGGACGAAGGCGGACGGGAGTCGCCCGAATTGCGTTCTTTTATCAACGTGTTTGTAGGCGAAACGAATATCAAAAACCTTGACGGAATGAACACCAGGGTTTCTGACAGTGACACGATTATGCTTGTCCCCGCAATCGCGGGCGGGTGTTGCCGTGCTTATGGGTTTGCGGCGGCGTGACGTCGAGCATAATCGGCGACCGAGCGCTTCCCGGCTTGTCGAACGGCGAAATCGCGCGGTACAGCCGTCATCTGCTGCTTGCCGAAATCGGCGTTGAAGGGCAAAAGCGACTCAAGGCGGCGAAAGTGCTGCCCGTCGGGACCGGAGGTCCCGGCGCGCCGCCGGCGCTTTATCTTGCCGCGGCCGG
>NZ_BBPW01000245.1:0-894 GCF_001028545.1 Treponema endosymbiont of Eucomonympha sp.
CCACCGCGATTCCCGCCTCGCGGAGCAGCGCGAACGGGTCGCCCCCCGCGCCGGTTCGATTGTGCCCGTTCACGATGATGAGGTCGGGGCGCAGACTGATAAGCGCCTCCCCGTCGGGATAGAAGAAGTCGATCTGCGGCAGATCCTGCCTGACGCCCGGTATGTCCCGCGAATACCGGTCAACCGCGACCAGCTTGTCCGCCAGCCCTAAATCGACGATGATCTCCGTGTTCGACGGCGCGGTGGAGACGATTCGCTCGATATGCTCAGGAACGACCGCCGTCTCCCCCGCCCGGTCGCTTATCGTGCGCCTTGCCGGTTTCCCGCAGCCGGACAGCGCCGCCAGCGCGAGCAGCAACGCGCCCAGCACAAGCGCGGCGAAGGCTTGCGCCCGCCGCCGTAACAACAATGCAGGGAACAGCGCAAACGCCGCAGGTACCGCTTTCACGTGTACGCCCTGCTCCGAAACTCGGTTTCTTTTATGCCCGCGTCTTGGTTCAGCCTGAGCGCAAGGAAGTAAAAGTAGCCCGAATACAGGTTGGCAAAGTCGAGCACCAAATCGTCGACCCGATTCCCCTGCTGCTTGTGCCGGCTCAGCAGTCTGACCAGCGACTTGCACCGGTTGCGGATAACGTGGCTGTAACACGCCGCGGTGCAGCCTTCGGGAAGCACGAACTTCGGCACGTTTTTGCCGGAATCGGCAAACGCCGCAAATGCGCCCTGCGTTTCCGCGCGGAGCCGTTCCGTTTTATCGTGCAGCCACGCGAGTTCCGCTTCCGTAACCAGCGTCTCGGTACGGAGCGACGGGTTCAGGTGGTATATGAGCTAGTTGATTCGGCTCAAATCGTCCCGCAACGCCGAGTCCGAGACGAGGGAGCGGAGCAAGCCGACCAT
>NZ_BBPW01000246.1:0-887 GCF_001028545.1 Treponema endosymbiont of Eucomonympha sp.
GTTGTTTCTATATCAGCACGACAAGCCGGATTTAATGTTAAATCCTTGTGGTAAAAAATGCGAAACTTTTATGAAATTCACTAAAAAAGGTATTGAAAAATTCTATGGGAACAACACAAATGCAAAAAAACTTTTTGATGTTAATCAACATTCTTTTGATGATTTAGAAGCGGAACAAAACGGAAAGACAAGAGAAGAAATTAAAAATATTTTAGAAGAATTATTTAAGCAAAATGGTGCGGAAGAACATTATGGAGCATATTTTCATTTATCGGATAAGGAAGCAGATAATGATAAAAGCATTCATAAAAAAGGAATAAGTGACTGAACACGCTTTTATTGCGTAAGACGCGAAAAAGCACCGTGCGCCGTCCATGGCGCACGGCTTCGTAGCAGTTTTTTTATTGCTAAGTCTGACCTTGAAATCGGGTTGCAGGTTTGAAGGCGCAAAAAACCTGCACATAACATTCAGTTTACACTGCGCTCCCTCTCACGCCTTACTCCGGCGTATTTTGAGGACTGCAAGGGCAGGGCGAAAGCCCTGCTTTTTTTATATAGGCATATATCGGGGCTGACCGAGAGGCGGAAGGGCGCCTCTATGCTGAGTTTCTTGAGGAAAGTCGACCGTTCGGAAAAGCCGAACGCAGTGCGTATCCGCCCCAGATACATAGCCAGCAGGCTCTCTCTGCTTCCTCTTCCCTGTTTTCTCCGCCCGCGCTATCAGCCTCGAAAGGCTTCTCGGCGCAACAGGGGCTAATCCAGATTATCCCGCAGCCACTCCCGAAACTGTGCATAATCGTTGGGCATTTGGGTTGCGCGTTCCGGCAGCGCAAGCACCTTTGCGAGCCGTTCCGGTAGCGGTGCGTTCCTGCCGCAGGCTTTCTGAA
>NZ_BBPW01000247.1:0-887 GCF_001028545.1 Treponema endosymbiont of Eucomonympha sp.
GCTGTGCAAGCGCCCGCGTTTTCCACCGCCTTTTGTGCGGCGAAATATCCGCAAGAGGAGTAGCCTCTAATAGCAAAAACAAGGAGTATATGATATGCCCTGCGACGCACATTTCGGGATAATTGACGATTTCGATAAACAAGAAAACTATCAGAGATTTTTTAGCGGCAGTTTTCAAGACACGCTGAGGGAACACCACTGCGTTCCGATAGACGACGATATTCTGAACGACTGGGCGAAAGATTTTCAAAGCGTCAGCACATACTATAACAGCTTCAGTTATCCCGCTAAGGGATTCGCGCAGTGTGCGGTAACGCTCGTCCCGCCGGAATCAATTGAGGCGCTTATCCGCATAGTGGAGACAAAGACTTCGGCGCAGTGGCGGGAAGGTTTCAACATAGACAAGCTGCTGGAACTGCTCAAAAAGGCGCACGCCGCAAAGAAATTCGTCATCGTCTACGGCATATAGCCGCCGCGTTTTGGCATAGCAGGCGGGTCTGCCTTTACCAAGACAGCCCGTTTCTCTACAATGCGGCTATGGAATTTACACAGGAAACGCTTGATTCGCTCGCGGTCAGCGAGACTGAGGTCATGAAGCGGGTCGCCGGGGAACTGAACGTCCGCGCGCAGCAGGTGGGCGCGGTCGTTGCTCTGGTGAGCGAGGGCTGCACCATACCGTTTATCTCGCGGTACCGCAAGGAACAGCACGGCTCGCTCGACGAAGTGCAGGTGCGCGACGCCGACCGTCTGTTCAAGAGCTACACGAACCTTGAAACGCGCCGCCTCGAAATCGCCCGCGGCATATTCGCGGCGGGGAAGCTCACTGAATCGCTCTACGGCGCGGTAATGGGCGCGAAGACGCTCGCCGAGCTTGAGGATTTATGGGC
>NZ_BBPW01000248.1:0-882 GCF_001028545.1 Treponema endosymbiont of Eucomonympha sp.
TCGGCTGGCTAAAAGAACGGGTAGAAGAAATGCGCCGCGTCTTAAAACCCGCCGGCAGTATTTTTCTGCACTGCGACTGGCACGCTAACGCATATATTCGGGCTGATATTCTGGATAAGATTTTTGGCATGAACAATTTCAGGAATGAGATTATTTGGAAACGTGCAACTTCTGGAAGTAGTAAGTCCGTTGCAAACCGACTGGGAACAGATCATGATATGATTTATTTTTATAGTAAATCAGAGGATTATAATTTTATTCCAGTTTGGACAGAATATCCTGCAAAAGAAGTAGATAAAAGATTCAAAAAATCAGATGAACATGGAAAATACAAAGATGCTGAACTTGCAACCTATTCACAAGATACTCTCGAAAAATTAAAAAGGGAAAATAGATTAATAGTAAATTCTTCTGGCAAATATCGTTACAAAATATATCTTGATGAGATTAAAGGTGTATTAGCTGATGATATATGGAATGATATACCTCCTGTCAATTCGCAAGCAAAAGAACGAGTCGGCTATCCCACACAAAAGCCCGAAGCTTTATTAGAACGCATTATCAAAATGGCAAGCAACGAAGGCGACACCGTTCTTGACCCGTTTATGGGCGGCGGCACTGCCATAGCCGTGGCGGACAAATTAAACCGGCGCTGGCTGGGCATAGACCAGTCGGCAATGGCGGTAAAAGTTACCGAGCTGCGCCTGCAAAAACAGCAGGATTTATTCAGCGCGCCCTATGCCGTGCAACTGCACAAATACGATTATGACACCCTCCGCTATAAAGACGCCTTCGCGTTTGAAGCGTGGATTGTGCGGCAGTTCGGCGGCACGCCCAACGCGAAACAGCGGGGAGACATGGGGCTTGACGGAAAAGCCGCCG
>NZ_BBPW01000249.1:0-880 GCF_001028545.1 Treponema endosymbiont of Eucomonympha sp.
AAAACCGCTTGTGTATGCTGTTCCAATTCCCGAATTCCGGCGGTATGTCCCTCCACGGAGCGCCCGTGCGCGTCTGCCACGCTACCGCGTTGATAAACAGGCGGTTATCTTTCGCCACTCCCCCGCGTTTCCCTGCCTGTCCGGGCAACGCTGTTCCGTTCCGCAGCGGCTTTATTTCCAGTCAGTACGCCAGCCCCATATAAATGAAACCTCATACCCTGCCATTGATATAATCTTTGTTACGTCAACAATAGTAACATTGCTCTCTTTATTCTTACGTATATAAGGTATTCCAGCGTCTCGCAAATGACGTTCGTATCTGCCCTGACTGTCATAGCCAAAGGTGGTATTGAAACCATATTTATAGCTTTTATCGCCTCTTTTAAAAGCGTGAAATAGGTCTTCCCATTCGTCAGCTCCCCACACGCTGTTTTCGTCAAATTCTGTCTTGCCCGCCGGTCCTTCCAGCCAAATATGGTTATAGTATGAAGTTTTGCGGTCAGGATTTCCTTTGCTTATACTATCCACACTTGGAGAACTTGCCGGGCTGCCGCAGGAATAGAGAGCTGCCCCGATTCCCAGCGCGACTACTGTTACGGCTGCGCCCGTCAAAAACCTCTTCGCCGCATTCATCTTTTGCCTCCAAATATGGTTACTATGCATAAAGTATAAAATATGTTCCGCGCCCTGTCAATATTTTCGGGGCGCAAAAGCGGCGGCGGCAAGCGAGCCGCCCGCGCGGGAGGTTCTCGTTAGGCTAGGCAGTGTGGACTGGATAAAGGGAAAGAGGTAAAAAAGGAGCATGAAAAGAAAAGAAGGCATACACCGGCACGATATAAGCGACGAGGCGTGGGAACAGATAAAAGACCTGCTGCCCGGA
>NZ_BBPW01000250.1:0-880 GCF_001028545.1 Treponema endosymbiont of Eucomonympha sp.
TTGTTTTATCGATACCGCCTCCACCGGAATCTACTCTCTTCCCCTACACGACGTCCTCCCGAACCAAGAAATGGCAGCCTTCGGTGAGGATGGGCGGGCTGGGCGGCTGTCCAGCCCCATGTTCCACGTTGAGTAGGGCTCGTAGGTGACGATGCCGTCGGGGTCGACCGAGGTGATGGCTCTGCCGACTTTCTCGTACAAGGTGTCCAAGGACACCATCGCTCGGCCGCACCAGCCGAAGGCAACGTAGCAGATGGGGTAGTGATGTCCCGGCCAAGGCTCGTTGATAATGTCGTATCCCATGACGCCGGGTTCCTGCCCGACGACCTGTGCGACGTGCTTCCACATGGCCGCGTAACGATCCTGCAAGCCCACTCCGCCCGGGCCCTTGGCATTGTCCAGGAAACTGTCGTAAGCCTTGATGAGTCCGAGGTTGAAGACCTGGTTGGCGGGGAAGCCAACCTTGAGCAGATTCGGTGCTCCCTTGTCGAGAACGGCCCAGTCGGGGGCTCCCTCACCCTCGAACTTCTCGTTATACATGTCCTGGTGAGCGTCCAAGAGGGTCATTATGCCGTGAGCGCGAAGTGTTCTTACTGTGCGGGTGATGCTGGCCAGGTAGGCGTCGTCGTACTCTCCGGGCTTGGGCTCGACCCCCTTCCATATGACTCCCAGGCGCACCGAATCGAAGCCGTTCTTCTGTAACCAGGCAGCGTCGGCGTCATCGAATCCATCGGCTTCGGGACTGTATGGGTGACGTTTAGAGACCATGTTGACGCCGGCGGTGAGGATAGCGCGACCCTGACCGTCGGTGTACCAACGGCCGGACTGCCCGATGGGGCCGGCGTCGGTGATGGTCTTTGACGTTGCGATGTGGGGAGCG
>NZ_BBPW01000251.1:0-881 GCF_001028545.1 Treponema endosymbiont of Eucomonympha sp.
CTCGTCGCTTATATCGTGCCGGTGAATGCCTTCATTTCTTTTCATACCTCTATTTTACCTCTTTTCCCTTATCCAGTCCACACTGCCTAGCCTAACGAGAGGCTCTCGTGTGGGCGGACGAGAGGCTCTGTTTTGGACAGCAAGGTATCGGCTTACCGCCCTGTAAGGTGTCAGCTTACTGCCCTATAAGCTGCCGGCTTACTGGACTGTAAGGTGTCAGCTTACAGTCCAGCACAGTGTCAGCGAATAGAACAGCACAGAGACAGCGAACTGCCCTGTAGGTTTGCCGGACGCATATAGGGATTGCGCGGAAAGGGCGGGAACACTAGAATGACGCCGCGCCAAAAGGCGCGGCATACTAATGCAAAACGTGCGCACAGCGCTTTATGGAGGCTATGATATGAAAGCAGCACAGAGAATCATCGCGGCGGCGCTGGCATTCGCCGCGGCACTGTCGGCACACGCGGCGGGAAACGCCAAGAACAGCGGCGCAAAGCCGCGGGAAATCATCGTCGGGGCGGTGAACGCATGGAAGCCATATTGGTATCTCGACGGGAACAACAAGCTGACCGGCTTTGAAAAGGCGGTGCTGGATGAAATCGACGCGCGGCACCCGGAGTTCACACTCAGGTATCAGGTGCTGGATTTTCCCAATATCCTCCTGTCGGCTACACCACGACTCCTCTGTATTTGGGCGTGCGCGAGGACGACTTCAGCATACGCTCGTTTGACGACCTGAAGGGCAAGACGGCGGTGTTTACCACCACGGCGAACAATGAGTATTACATAACGAACAAGTGGAACGAGGAGCATGGGCGTCTATTCAAAATCATCTTCGAGTCGACCTTTGCCCTTATGTTCGAAGATATCGCGTCGGGCAG
>NZ_BBPW01000252.1:0-879 GCF_001028545.1 Treponema endosymbiont of Eucomonympha sp.
ATTGCAGGTATTTCCCGTTCGCAATGCGGGAGACCGTCGATTCGCTCGCGCCGGTCTTTCCGGCAACGTCTTTCAGGCGGAGCGGGCGCAGGAAGCGGGGGCCTCTTTCAAAGAACGGAAGCTGCGCCTCGACTATCGCCTGCACGGTTTTCACAATGCTCTGCTCCCGTTGCATGACCATATCTATGACCCACTGCGCGTCCGCAACGTATTTCTTTGCAAAACGCTTCGCGCCGCCGTCGGACGCAAGGCTGCTGAATCCCTGCGCGATTTCAAGGCGGGGAAGCGTGTCCCGCGCAAAATCGACCTGAAACCGTGCCGAGGGGCTTCCGTTCGTCTCGTTACCGGACGCTCTGGAGACAAAGACGTCCGGCGCAACGTATGCCGCCTCGCCCGCGCCGAATGCCCGCGCCGGAAACGGCTCCAGCGAGCGGATATATTCCAGCGCCGCGCCGACGACTGCCTGCGTGATTTTCCCCGGCACGTCAGGCGGTTTTTCCGCAAGCGCGTTCAGCCGTTTGCATACCGCCTGTGGACGGGGGTTTTCGAGCAAGCCGAGCCTGCCGCCGAGTAAAAAGCGCGCAAGCGGCGGCGCATCGCCGCGAATCTCCGCCTGCACCAAAAGGCTTTCGGCGGGACCGCTGCACGCGGTGCCGACCGGGTCGAGGCGGCGCACCGCGCCGAGGCATTTGTACAGCATTTCGGGCGTTTCCCCCGAAGCCGACTTCAGAAGCGCTTCGGGTGGCGCATAGTGAAACCCCCGGTCGTCCAGATTGCCGACGATTCGTTCGCCCAGCGCACGCTCAGCCGCGTTCAGCGGAAGCAGCGCAAGCTGTCCGAGCAGGTGTTCCCGCACGGAAGGTCGTGGTGCAGGGCGGC
>NZ_BBPW01000253.1:0-877 GCF_001028545.1 Treponema endosymbiont of Eucomonympha sp.
TTGCTCAAAGAGCAGCTCAGGGAGAAATACGGAATCGGGCGGCAGACGGTCGACGACATTATCGGCGAGCTGCAAAAGCCGAGCCGCGACCCGCGCGACACGTACCCCAAGCCGATTATGCAACAGGGCGTCGTAAGCTTCGAGGATTTGAAAGAGGGCATGAAGGTTACGGGCAAGGTCAAAAATGTCGTCGACTTCGGCGCGTTCGTGGATTTGGGCGTCAAAGAGACCGCGCTGCTCCACATATCCGAGATGAGCGACTCGTTCGTCGCCGATTCTCTGGGCGTGCTCAAAGCGGGCGACGTGAAGGAGTTTACCATTATCGGGCTCGACTCCGACCGCAGGCGAATCAGCCTGTCGCTCAAGAGCGCGACGGCGCGTCGCGGCGGGCAAAACACCGTCATGCGCGGGCGGGCTTCTGGAGATGGTGGAGTGGGTGCGCCCGACGGATGCCGCGCCGCAGGTTCCGCGCGCACCGGCGGGGAACGCCGTCCGCGGCCGTCCGGCAGCGACGACGGCACACATTACAGCCCGTTTGCGGAACTGCTGAAGAACCGCTCATGAGGCTTGGGTAGATGCGTCGGCAGCGAGCACACCGGCGGCGCGGTAACGCAGAACGTGCATAGGCAGGGCACTGTACAGTGCACCGGGTCGTACCTATCCAGTGTACAGGAGCGTGCCTGTACGGTGCACAGGCACGCAAACGTCCAGTAGAGAGGCGCACAACTGTACGCTTGTGTATCCCGCGACTAGGCAGTGTGGACTGGATAGGGGAAAAGAGGTAAAATAGAAGCATGAAAAGAAATGAAGGCATTCACCGGCACGATATAAGCGACGAGGCGTGGGAACGGATAAAAGAACTGCTGCCCGGACAGGC
>NZ_BBPW01000254.1:0-878 GCF_001028545.1 Treponema endosymbiont of Eucomonympha sp.
GAATTTATCTATTACAGAAGTCCACCCATCATCATACATGACCTTATTTGCTTTAATAAGTTTATCTCTTCTCTCGCTTATTACATCAAGAGCAAATCCATCCAACCAGTATCTTATTGATGAATCAATTTTCATAAATTTTCCTCGTTTAGATCAAGATATATAATGCCTGCGGCGTCTACTTTTATGCTTCATTCTTCTGCTAAAACGTTATTGTAATACAGTTCGTCAGGGCACATATCTATTATTCCACACTCTTTCATAAATTTCAAACACTGTGAGGGGAGCGGGCTACCTGCGCCGCACAATCCGCGTGCCCCGCGGCAAGCGTGGTTTTCGCTGTTTTTTTACGCCCCGATGCGGGGCTTTTGCTATGCCTTCACCTCTATGCCGCGAGTTCGCAAAGCAAACTCAGACGTTCCCCGAAAGGGGAACGCGCCGCCCGCAAGGTCCCGCGAGTTACTCGCAAGGTCCTGCGAGCCGCGCAAAAAATTTTGTGAGCGGCGCATAAAATTTTGTGAGCGGCGCATAAAATTTTGTGAGCGACGCATAAAATTTTGTGAGCGGCGCATAAAATTTTGTGAGTGACGCATAAAATTTTGTGAGTGACGCAAAAAATTTTGTGAGCGGCGCATAAAATCCTGTGAGCGGCGCATAAAATCCTGTGAGCCACGCATAAAATCCTGTGAGCCACGCATAAAATTTTATGAGCGGCGCAAAAACGCCGCCGCGGGGCGCGTCCGGCGCTGCCCGTATGCCGTGTATCTCTATATAATACATGGATTTGACCGCTATGTCGCGCCTCTATGCCGTTCACCTATAGGCAAAGTTTTATGCCGCGAGTTTGCGGTAAGCGAAGCGGCGCAAACTCGGTAAGC
>NZ_BBPW01000255.1:0-876 GCF_001028545.1 Treponema endosymbiont of Eucomonympha sp.
TAGGGCGAAAGCCTATATGCCGCGGCAAACGGAAATCGCCCTGACGCACAATGCGCGGCTCGCCGCCTGAAATATCAAGAATCGTGGAGGGGAGTTTCGCTCGGCAGTCCGCGCTGTAAACGATGAGTGGGACTTCTCTGCCGAATTCGCGGATAATATCGTCTATGGCGGTGAGCGGCGGTTTGTGAGCGCGGTTGACGCTGGTAGAAAAAAGCGGCTTTCCCGTTTCGGCGATAACGCTTCTGAGCCACGCGTCTCCCGGACAACGGAACGCAAGGGTTTTTCCGCCCGCCGCCGCGACGAGCAGTGTAAGCGGGGCAGGCCACAGCGCGATAATCTCGCGCGGCACCGGCTCTGCGCTGTACAAAAAAACGTCTTCGGGACGGGCAATCAAGCGGATAAAGGGCTTACCCGCTTTGCGCCCCTTAATCCGGCGGAGTATACCTTCCGTTTCGGGGACAATGCCCGAAAACCCGTACACCGTATCAGTAGGAATGACGGCAACCTTGCCCTGCCGCAGCACGGTGGACACACGCGCAGCCGAGTCGGGGGCGTCTTTATCGATAATCATGTCTACCCGGTATTCCCGCCGCGGAATTATCCGCTATAGCCGAAAAGCGCGCCGCGCTTCGGCGACGCTTCCGTTTCCCGCTTAAACCCCGCACCGAAAGGAACAGATACGACAAAAATCCTGCGGCAAGACCGGATATTTTGCACGTCCGCTCAGAAAGACAGCGTATTTCCTCCCGCATTACGGCGACGCCCGCGTCATACACCGTGTCGGTGAGGGCGGGGAGACCGGTGATTTTCAAGATCTTTTCATTTTTGCCGACATAGCCCAGTTTCCGCGCATAAGCGGCGATAGTCTCGGGCTTG
>NZ_BBPW01000256.1:0-872 GCF_001028545.1 Treponema endosymbiont of Eucomonympha sp.
CGTTGGTCAATAAAATCCGGGACCGGGTGAAGTCATGGCGTGAAAACAAGTATCCCGGTGTAACAGGCATAACAAAAAAACTTCTTGACCATTGGAACGACCCCAGCGAACGGCAATATCAATTCTTTTTCTGCCAAATGGACGCCATAGAAACGCTGATATGGTTTACCGAAGCCCCCGCTTCCGAAATGACCGGCATAGACTTAGAAGGGGACGGCGGAAAGTTTAAGCGTATTTGTACAAAACTTTGTACCGGTGGCGGCAAAACTACCGTAATGGACATGCTTATAGCGTGGCAAGTTTGCAACAAAGCAGCCTATCCACATGACAAACGGTTTTCCAAAAATGTCTTTATCGTTGCACCCGGCTTAACCGTAAAAAGCCGCCTTCAGGTGCTGTTAACCGGGGGTACAGATAATTTCTATACCTCTTTTAATGTAGTTCCCTTTTCCTTAAAAGATAAACTACACCAGGGGAAAATAATAATCAATAACTGGCAATCTTTGTTGTGGGATACCGAAACCGATATACAGAAAAAACGAGGCGTAGACAAACGGGGAGTAAAAAGCAATGCAGCCTATGCTCGTGAAGTCTTGGGCACTATCGCCAATGCTCAGAATATTCTGGTAATCAACGACGAAGCCCACCACGCATGGCGTATAAATCCCGAAACAAAAGTAAAACTATCCAAAGAAGAAAAGGAACTTGAAAAAGAAGCCACCATTTGGGTCAGCAACCTAGGTAGTGTGGACTGGAAGGTAGAGGAATAAACACCTGACATGAATAGCGGCGATGAAGGAAGCGGTGAGCTTTGCGTAGCGCGTAGCGATTCCGCGCCAGCGCTTGAGGGCGCGGAAGACGTTTTCACGCGC
>NZ_BBPW01000257.1:0-870 GCF_001028545.1 Treponema endosymbiont of Eucomonympha sp.
TCACGCGGCAGCAAATGCAGGAAGACCTGCTTGCGTTGTGGGCGGACACTCGGTTTACGCTGATTTTCGTAACGCATTCCATAGACGAGGCGCTGGTGCTCGGCTCCCGCATCGTGCTTCTTTCGCCGCACCCCGGCCGCGTCGTCGACGAAATCAGCGTCGACTGGTCGGGCGCCGACTCGCGCACGCGCCCCGAATACGCCGCGCTGAAAGAAAAAATCTCCCGCACCCTCTTTAAGGATAAACTGAACCCCGTCATCTGAGGGGCAAACGGAGCGCTCTATGGAACATACGCCGAAACAAGACCCTGACGCCGAGGGCGAAATCAGCGCGCGGCGGCTTTCGCCGTGGGAAAAACTGTACCAGTGTTCCGCGTTCAGGAAGGGCGCGTTGCTCCTGCTGCTTGCGCTCGCGTGGCAGGGATACGCGGCAGCGCTCGGCAACAAGCTCATGTTCCCCACGCTGACCGATACCCTGCGCGGGCTTGCCGAAGCGGTGCGAAGCGGCGAGTTGCCCGCCCGCACCGCCGTCTCGCTCCGCGTCATCTTTTTCGCCTACCTTATCGGCGTCCTGCTGGCGGGGCTGCTCACCGTCTTTGCCGTTACGACGCGGATAGGCACCGATTTTCTGGAAATCCTTACCGCAATGTTCAACCCGCTGCCGGCAATAGCGCTGCTGCCGCTGGCTCTGCTTTGGTTCGGGCTTGGAAACCCCAGCATCATGTTCGTGATTGTTCACTCGGTGATATGGCCGGTCGCGCTCAATATCCATTCCGGCTTTATGGGCGTGAGCGGCACGCTCCGCATGGTCGGCAGGAACTACGGGCTTTCCGGCTTTCCCTTTGTGTTCAAGATACTGATTCCCGCGGCG
>NZ_BBPW01000258.1:0-869 GCF_001028545.1 Treponema endosymbiont of Eucomonympha sp.
TCACGATTTGTCACTGCACTACCAGCTTGTCCTCACCCGTGACGGCCGCATGGACAACATGGAAATCCAGGTCGAGGCACGGCCGGATGCAAGTTTCCCGGCGCGCGAAGCAGCCACGAAGCAACTGGCGCTGTCAGTCAAGGACACCATCGGCATCACCGCGCTTGTCACCGTGCTCGATCCCGGAAGCATCGAGCGCTCGGTCGGCAAAGCCAAACGCGTCATCGACAAACGGCCAAAGGAATAAGACGTCTCATGGCACGCAGCCGCGCCAACGACTACGACGACAAACGACAGGCGATCCTCAACCGCTCCGCGGAGCTTTTCTCGGCGCACGGTTATGACCGCGCGTCGATGAACAAGATTGCGGAAGCCTGCGGCGTGTCCAAGGCCAACCTCTATCACTACTACAAAGATAAAGAGGGTCTTCTGTTCGACGTGATCCGCTTCCATCTCGAGGAACTGCTGGAAGTCGTCGAGGCCGCTGATAATCCCGCGGCTGCGCCGGAAACGAGGCTGCGCGGCCTGATTGCCGCGCTGCTCGAAGCCTACCGGGACGCCGATTCACAGCACAACGTCCAGATCAGCAGCATGCGGTTTCTGCCGGCCGAGCGTCAGGCCGAACTGAAAGGCATGGAGCGCGACCTGGTCCGGATCTTTTCGGCGGCGGTTGCCGGCGCCGCGCCTCACCTCAAGGGCACGAAGATGCTCACCCCCGTCACGATGTCGCTGTTCGGCATGGTGAACTGGCATTACCTCTGGTTCAAAAGCACGGGATCCGTCAGCCGAGACGAATATGCAGAGATCGTCACCCGCCTGATATCCGACGGAGCACGGAGCCTGCTCAAGTCTCCCCCCAAGACATCGAA
>NZ_BBPW01000259.1:0-865 GCF_001028545.1 Treponema endosymbiont of Eucomonympha sp.
GCATGCGGCGCACGAGGCGGCAGGTGAGGATATCAGCCGCACAAAAGGGGGCTGAACAGCAAATTACATTTGGCGGTTGACGAGTACGGGATACCAGCAGGCGGCGCTGTGACAAGCGGTACTGTCGCGGACTTCAGCTAAGCGTCTCACCTTATGGAGGATTTGGAGGCGGAAGCGTTCCTCGCAGACAAGGCGCATGACACGAACGAACTGCTCGGCATGTTTAAAGAAGCTGATATAGCAACAGTCATCCCTCCGGTTAAAAGACGGAAAGAGCAGAGAGCGTACAGTCATGAACTGTATCGGGCGCGGCACATCATTGAAAACGTTTTCCGTGCCCTCAAGCGCTGGCGGGGAATTGCTGTGCGCTACGCAAAGCTCTCTGGTTCCTTTATCGCCGCCATTCATGTCAGGTGCTTGTTCCTCTGTCTTTAAGTCCGCGTACCTAGCCTTGCCTCTACGCGCCGACCACCCTATATGTACAAGTTTGCCGCACGCTTTCAACGCGCGGCAAACTCGGACGTTACCCCGTAGGGGTAACGCTTCATACCCACCAAACGGTTCGTGAGAGGGTCTTACCTTATGCACACGAAAGGCATATAGTATCGGGTGTTCGGCTGCCGCCGAACGCAGGAGGCAAGTATGAGCGACCACGCGCAGGATCCGGAACCGAGAATGAGCTTTGAACAGCTTTGGGCGCTGCTTCAAGAGAATGCCCGGCAAATGAAAGAACAGCGGGAAGACTTTGCCCGCGATATTAAGGCGGTGCACTGGGAAATCGGGAATATAGGCAACCAGCTGGGCAGCTTAATCGAGAGCATCGTCTCCCCCAATATCCACCGCAAGTTCAACGCGCTCGGCTATG
>NZ_BBPW01000260.1:0-1227 GCF_001028545.1 Treponema endosymbiont of Eucomonympha sp.
AAATTAACTTTTTTCACCTGTTGATACACCCACCACACCATGGGCTTTCCGCATATATCAACGAGTGGTTTCCCCGGGAAACGGCTTGACGCATAACGCGCCGGAATTACACCTACAACTTTCATGCTGCCCTCCTCAAATCTGAGAAAGGCGATTTTCTACCCCTATCTATTAGCCTACACGGGGGGGGGGTATTGCTACGTTCGGAAATAATCCGTCGCACGCGTTCTAAATCTTTCGGAGTATCTACCGATATGGTTTCCGTATCATAAGTAATAGCTTTAATTTTTACTTGATTTTCAAGCAATCGCATAAAATCATGATTTTCCGCTTTGTCCAAAGGACCTTTTATGAGGGAGTAATAATTCTTTAATACGGGCAATGGATATGCATACACGCCAACTGATTTGTAATAATCAAAATTCATCGCCGTTTGCGGAAATGGAATAGGGCTTCTTGAGGCTAATAAAACGGTGTCATATAAATCTGTAGCAATCTTAATAATTGTTGGATTTACCGCATCAACTGGCAGATGTATTTGAGTTTTATACGTATACACACAGGACAGATCTTTATTTATATCTTGGCTGGATACCAGTTGTATCATATCAGAAATTGTTTCAGACTCCAGCAATGGCTCATCACCTTGAATCAAAATATAATAATCTGATGTTATTCTTGATGCAACTTCGGCAAGCCGTTCAACACCGGTTGTGTGTTTATCAGAAGTCATTATCGTCTTAATATCTAAATTATTACACACCGATTCAATCCTCTGATCATCAGTTGCCACATATAAATCATCAAGACCGCTTGCCTTTTTAGCATTTTGATACGTCCACCAGATCATGGGTTTTCCGCATATATCAGCTAAAGGCTTACCCGGAAATCTGGAAGATTGATACCGTGCTGGTATAACGCCAATAAAATGCAAATCATTGCACATAAAACACCTTCTCAATTTTTCGCTATTCAAAATGACTTAACTTGTTTAAGTAAATCCTCAATCGATATGCCGCTGTCAATCAGAGCAATTATACGTTTCTCTTCGGCCTCATTTTTTTCAGCTAAAGCCAGTACTTTTTGCTCAATTTCTTTTGGAATGACACAAATTGCATCGTTATCTGCAAAAATTAAATCATCCTTATGGAT
Source organism: Treponema endosymbiont of Eucomonympha sp. (assembly GCF_001028545.1). NCBI lineage: Bacteria > Pseudomonadati > Spirochaetota > Spirochaetia > Treponematales > Treponemataceae > Treponema > Treponema endosymbiont of Eucomonympha sp. The sequence continues at coordinate 1,153 of NZ_BBPW01000260.1, forward strand.
TTCAACGCCATCGACCAGTATATCTACATCAACAGCCTGTACTCGTCCACGGCCTTTTATATCTACCGGAGAATA